>JAOAFK010000239.1 GCA_026416315.1 Syntrophorhabdaceae bacterium
CAATGTAACCCTCACCATAGAACTCGTCTCACCCATTGCCCTTGAGAAAGAACTCCGCTTTGCTATAAGGGAGGGTGGTAAGACAGTGGGTGCAGGTGTAGTAACAGAGATAATAGAGTAGAAGGGGTAGAAGATGAGGCAACTTGTAATACTTGCATGTTCAGAGTGTAAAAACAGGAATTACACAACGACAAAAAACAAACAGAAGACACCTGAAAGACTTGAGTTAAAAAAATACTGTAAATTTTGTAAAAAACATACAACACATAAGGAGACAAAATAAAAGGCCAGTAGCTCTAACGGATAGAGCACCGGACTCCAAATCCGGGTGTTGGGGGTTCGAATCCCTCCTGGCCTGTTAAAATTTGGTGATCATATGGATTTCAAAGAGAAATTCGAAAGTGTAAAAAAATATTTTTTAGAGGTATTCCTCGAAGGTAAAAGGATTACATGGCCTTCAAGAAAAGATACTGTAAAAGGAACCTATATTGTGTTAATTACAGTTATCATTTCAGCCATTTTCCTTGGCATTGTGGATATAGGCCTGGCAAAGATTATCCAGGCGTTTTTAAAATGATAAATACTTGATGGTTTGATTGAATATGGAGAAATCGGAAAAAACCTTGGAAAAAAAATGGTATGTTGTTCACACATACTCGGGATACGAGCAGAAAGTAAAGGAGACCCTTCTTGAAAACATTAAAAATAGCGGTCTCGAACAGTATTTCGGAGAAATTCTTGTACCATCTGAAGTGGTCATGGAAAAGGTGAAAGGACAGCCCAAAAAATCCCAGAGGACCATATTTCCTGGATATATAATCGTCAATATGGTGATGAATAATGATACATGGTATTTTGTAAAAAATACACCGAAGGTAACAGGTTTTGTAGGATACGATAAGATGAATCCTCCACCCCTTCCTGAAGAACAGGTAAAGGAGATTTTATCTGCTATACAGGAAGGAAAAGGTAAAATAAAACCGAGAATAAAATTCGAAAAAGGAGATACCATCAAGGTGACAAAAGGTGCATTTACCAACTTTACAGGGACTATTGAAGAGATAAAACCTGAAAAAGGCAAGGTGAAGGTTCTTCTAAATATCTTCGGGAGAACAACACCTGTAGAAGTTGAGATACTGGATATTGAAAAAATATAAAGGAGTAAAGAAATGGCAAAAAAGGTTGTAGCAATGGTTAAATTGCAGCTCCAGGCAGGACAGGCAACCCCTTCACCGCCAGTGGGACCTGCCCTTGGACAGCATGGGGTTAATATAATGGAATTTTGTAAGGCTTTCAATGAAAGGACAAAAGGTCAGGAAGGAACTGTAATACCTGTATTGATAACTATTTATTCTGATAGAACTTTTACATTCATAACCAAGACGCCTCCAACAACTTTTCTTCTTAAAAAGGCGGCAAAACTTGCAAAAGGTGCGAACAACCCTAAAAAAGAGGTTGTAGGCACCATCCCCATGTCAGCCATAAAGGAGATTGCCCAGCTAAAAATGCCTGATCTAAATGCAAAGGATTTAGAAGGTGCTATAAATATTATAAAAGGCTCGGCCAAAAGCATGGGTTTAGAGGTTGTGGAAGGTTAATATTTAAATGTGATAAAAATACTGTTCAATGATGATTGCTTAAATATAAGGAGTAGGAGATGGCAAAAAAGTCAAAAAAATATTCTGAGGCATTAAGTAAAATAAACAGGGAAAAACGTTATAGCCTCGATGAGGCCTTAGATTTAATACCCCAGATCAGCTTTGCAAAATTTGATGAAACCGTGGAACTTGCTATGAAATTGGGCGTGGATCCAAGGCATGCAGACCAGGTTGTAAGGGGAAGCGTGGCTTTACCAAACGGATTGGGCAAACAGGTAAAGGTCCTTGTTTTTGCTAAAGGGCAAAAGGAAAAAGAGGCCCAGGAAGCGGGTGCTGATTATGTTGGTGCAGAAGATCTCATAGAAAAGATACAAAAAGGGTGGCTTGATTTTGATAAAGCCATATCCACACCCGATATGATGGGCGCTGTAAGTAAATTAGGTAAAATATTGGGACCAAGGGGTTTGATGCCAAACCCCAAGGTTGGAACCGTCACATTTGATGTTGCCAAAACTGTAAAAGAGATGAAGGCAGGCCGAGTGGAGTTCAGGGTTGATAAGGCTGGAAACCTCCATGCACCTGTAGGTAAGGTGAGTTTTGGCAAAGAAAAACTCCTTGAAAACATAAATGCTCTTATTGAAACTGTTATAAGACTCAAACCACCTGCAAGCAAAGGAACTTATATTAAAGGGATAGCTATAAGCACAACTATGAGTCCAGGTATTAAGATTGATCCAACCTATGTGAGGAATTTAAGTAAATAGCATATAAGTCAGAGAAAGTAGGTTGTCCGCTTTGCGTGACATTAAACTTTTTAAGGCCTACCGAGACTTTTTTATTTCGTCTCTCTGGCTTAAATATAAAAGAAAGGAGGGATGAAACTTTTGGAAAAGGCAAAGAAACAAAAGGTAGTTGCAGTGCTCTCGGAAAAGTTAAGGCAGATGAATTCCATGTTCCTCGCAGAATATTCTGGCATGAATGTGGCCCAAATGACAAGACTTAGGAAGGAATTGAGGAACATAGGCGTAGACTTTAGCGTTGTAAAAAACAGCCTGTTAAGGATCGCCTCTTATGGGACTAAAGCAGAATCCCTTAAGGATTTTTTCGTAGGCCCCAATGCAATAGTGGGGGTGTATAAAGATCCTGTGGCGGCAGCTAAGGTTATTGCATCTGTCTCAAAGGATGTACCCCAACTCAAGCTAAAAGCAGGTTTTTTAGGGGACCAAGTCCTGACACCTGCAGACATTCTCAAGCTTGCAACATTACCGCCAAGGGATGTGCTTATAGGAAGGTTTATTGGACTACTTCAGGGCATGCCCCAAAGGCTGGTATATGTTTTAAACGGTAACATAAACAAACTCATGCTTACCCTTAATGCAATAAAGGAAAAAAAAGAACGTGAGGCTTAAAAAATAAGGAGGAAATCGAAATGAGCGTAACAAAGGAAGATGTAATAAAATTTATCGAAAACATGACAGTCCTTGAACTTTCAGAATTTATTAAAACCCTTGAGGATAGATTCGGTGTACAGGCAGCCATGCCCGTTATGGCAGCAGCAGGACCAGCTCAACAGACTCCAACTCAGGAGGCAGCCCCCCAGGAAGAAAAAACAGAATTCAATGTAATACTTACAGGATATGAAGCAGATAAGAAGATACAGGTTATAAAAGTTGTAAGGGCAATAACAAATTTAGGGCTCAAAGAGGCAAAAGACCTTGTGGAAGGTGTGCCTAAAACGGTAAAAGAGGGCGTGTCTAAAGAAGAGGCAGCAAACATTAAAAAACAGCTTGAAGAAGTAAGTGGAAAGGTAAAAATAGAGTAAAAATAATAAAGGGTTTAAAAGGTCAGGAGGTAGGTCATTTAAATCATATAAATCCTTCTGACCTTAACCTTTTAAAAAAGGAGTAAAAGATATGAGGGAAACATTCCACAACAAGATTTTTAGAAAGAAATATGGGAGAATAAAAGAGATTCTTGATATTCCAAATTTGATAGAGATACAGTTAAAATCTTATGAAAAGTTCCTTCAAAAAGATGTTCCCCCAGAAAAAAGAGAAAATATAGGACTCCAGGCAGTTTTTAAAAGTGTTTTTCCTATAAAAGACACCCATGAAACAATCTCTCTTGAATTTAAAAAGTATGAAATAGGCGAACCTAAAAATACAGAAGAGGAATGCCTTTTCAGGGGCATTACCTATGCTGCGCCTATGAAAGTAACAATAATGCTCTGTGTGTGGGATGTGGACCCTGAAACAAAGACAAAAACAATTAAGGCTGTTAAAGAACAGGATGTATATTTTGGTGAGATGCCCCTTATGACAGAAAGGGGTACATTTATCATAAATGGTACAGAAAGGGTGATTGTAAGTCAGCTTCATAGGTCACCTGGGGTTTATTTTGATCGAGACGATTCAAAATCTCCTATCGGTGGAAGCCCTATTTACACAGCAAGAATTATTCCATACAGAGGCTCATGGCTTGATTTTGAATTCGACCACAAAGAATTATTGTATGTAAGAATAGATAAAAAGAAAAAAATCCCCGTCACATTATTTTTAAAGGCCCTTGGATACAATGAAAAGGAGATCCTTGATTATTTTTATGACAAAGAAAAGGTCATAATAGAAAAGGATAAATTCTTAAAACAGACACCACCTGCACTGCTTATAGACCAGAAATCTCCATCCGATATATTGGATGAATCAGGTAAGGTGCTTGTTAAAAAACATAAAAAGATCACAAAGGCAGATATAAAAAAGCTGGCCGCTGCCAATATTAATGCAATACCTGTAGATGAAGACGATATTATAGGCAAGGTAACTGCCGAAGATATATACGACCCTGAAACAAAAGAGATATTGATACCCATAAACAAAGAGATTACAAAAGAAGACCTCACCCTAATTCAGAAAAAGAATATAAAGAGTTTTGATATACTGTTCATTGATAACCTTAGGGTAAGTCCATCCCTTAGAAACACCCTTATGATAGACAGGGTAACAAAAAAAGAAGATGCTTTACTGGAGATATACAGGAAATTAAGACCTGGTGATCCTCCAACAATAGAATTTGCAGAGGCATTATTGCATAATATGTTTTTCAGTATTGAAAGGTATGACCTCTCAAGGGTGGGAAGGTTGAAAATCAACCACAGATTGGGTATGGATGTTCCTCTCGATTATACAATTCTGAGAAAAGAAGATATTATAGAAACAGTAAAGCACTTACTAAAGCTTAAGGACTCTCGTGGGCCTGGTGATGATATAGACCATCTTGGAAACAGAAGGGTTAGAACCGTAGGAGAACTCCTTGAAAATCAATTCAGAATGGGTCTTGTGAGGATGGAAAGGGCCATAAAGGAAAGACTTACATTCCCTGAAATGGAGACCCTCATGCCCCATGATCTTGTAAACCCAAAACCAGTAACCACTGCTATAAAGGATTTTTTTGCAAGCAGTCAGTTATCTCAGTTTATGGATCAGACAAACCCCTTAAGCGAGATAACCCATAAGAGAAGACTAAGCGCCCTTGGTCCTGGCGGACTCACAAGGGAAAGGGCAGGATTTGAAGTAAGAGATGTTCATCCCACCCATTACGGTAGAATCTGCCCTGTTGAAACCCCAGAAGGTCCAAATATAGGTCTAATTGCTTCCCTGTCCACATATGCAAAGGTAAATGAATTTGGTTTTATCGAGGCACCTTATAGAAAGGTTGTAAATGGCAGGGTTACTGATGAGGTGCACTATTTAAGTGCCCTTGAGGAAGAAAAATATTTTATCGCCCAGGCAAATGCACCGCTCAATGAAGATGGAACATTCGCAGCAGATTTGATATCAGCACAAAAAGGCGGTAACTTCTTCCTTGTGAATCCTGAACAGATAGACTATATGGACGTATCACCAAAACAGCTTGTAAGTGTTTCTGCAGCACTCATACCCTTTCTTGAACACGACGATGCAAACAGGGCACTCATGGGCTCCAACATGCAGAGACAGGCTGTTCCCCTTATCACGCCGGAGGCACCTCTTATAGGAACCGGTATGGAAGAAATAGTGGGTAGGGATTCAAGGGTTACAATCGTTGCAAGACATGATGGTATTGTAAAAAGTGTTGATGCAAATAGAATTATTGTTCAGTATGAAGAAAAGACAGAACAGGATGAAACTGTGGTGAAGTTAGACATCCATAGTCTTATGAAATTCAGAAGATCCAATCAGGATACCTGCATCAATCAGCGTGTAATAGTAAAAGAAGGGGATTTTGTAAAAAAAGGCGATGTTTTGGCTGATGGGCCATCTACAGATAGGGGAGAGCTCGCTCTTGGCAAAAATATATTTGTGGCCTTCATGCCATGGAGAGGCTTTAACTATGAAGACTCTGTCCTTATAAATGAAAGGCTTGTAAGAGAAGATGCCTTAACATCAATCCATATTGAAGAACTTGAATGTGTTGTGAGAGATACAAAGCTCGGAAAAGAAGAGGTGACCCGGGATATACCCAATGTAGGCGATGAGGCATTAAAATATCTGGATGAAAGTGGAATAATTATGATCGGTGCCAAAGTAAAGTCCGGTGATATACTTGTGGGAAAGGTTACCCCAAAAGGTGAAACACAGGCCACCCCAGAAGAAAAACTTTTACAGGCCATATTTGGCGAAAAGGCCGGAGATGTTAAGGATACTTCACTGCGTGTGCCCCACGGCATTGAAGGTATTGTTATAGATGTGAAGGTTCTTTCAAGACGGGGCATTGATAAGGACGATAGAAGCAAATTGATAGAGGATATTGAAATCTCCAATATTTTAAAAGATCAGGAAGAGCAGATAAAGATTATTATTGAGGGCACAAAGGAAAGGATAAAAAATCTCCTTGTGGGCAAACAGTCCCCAGTGGATATAAAGGACGGAAAAGGGAAATACTTAATAAAGAAAGGTGAAACATTTACAGTTGAAAAAATAGATCATATTGATATAGACAGGCTTCAGAACATAGATTTTGGCGATGAGGAGTTAGAAAATAAAATTTCCAAGGTGTTTGACAGCAAAGAAAACCAGATTGACCTGATAAAGCTCTACTATGAAGACAAGATAAATAAAATTAAAAAAGGTGATGAACTACCCCCAGGGGTGATTAAGACAATAAAAGTCTATATTGCCATGAAAAGAAAAATATCAGTAGGTGATAAAATATCTGGAAGGCATGGAAACAAGGGGATTGTATCTGTTATTCTTCCTGAAGAGGATATGCCGTTTATGGAAGATGGCACCCCGGTGGATATTGTGCTAAATCCTTTAGGTGTCCCCTCGAGAATGAATGCGGGCCAGATCCTTGAAACCCACCTCGGATGGGCCTCAAAAGAACTGGGAAAGAAAATTGGAGAGATGGTGGATAATTACAGAAAGAACATGTTCTCACCGGATGCTATAAGAGAACGAATAAAAGAGATATATAAAAGCAAAGAAATTGATAATCTCATAGATAAACTGGATGATGAGGAAGTAGTTGAATTTGCAGAAAGATTAAGAGAAGGCATACACATTTCTGTTCCTGTTTTCGACGGTGCAAAGGAAGAAGATATAAAAGAACTCTTTAGAATGGCAGGTATGCCCGATACTTTTCAGACTACCCTATACGATGGCAGAACAGGAGAGCCTTTTCACCATAAAATCACAGTGGGATATATGTATTTTTTAAAGCTCCATCACCTTGTAGACGACAAAATCCATGCTCGTTCCACTGGTCCATATTCCTTAGTTACACAACAGCCTTTAGGTGGTAAAGCACAATTTGGTGGCCAGAGGCTCGGTGAAATGGAGGTATGGGCATTAGAAGGCTATGGTGCTGCCTATTCACTTCAGGAATTTTTAACTATAAAATCAGACGATGTAAATGGCAGAACCAGAGCGTATGAGGCGATTGTAAAAGGTGAGGATGTGCTTGAACCGAGTCTACCAGAATCCTTCAATGTTCTGATACAGGAATTAAAAAGCCTTTGCATAAATGTTGACCTCATAAAAGATTAATAAAAAAGGAGGTTTAACTTGGAAGATTTTTTCAAGATTTTTGACAAACAAAAAGACCCTTTAAGCTACAGTGCTATCAAGATATCCCTTGCATCACCAGAACTTATAGAAAAGTGGTCCTTTGGTGAGGTAAAGAAGCCAGAGACAATAAACTACAGGACATTTAAGCCTGAAAAAGATGGGCTTTTCTGTGCAAAGATATTCGGCCCTGTTAAGGATTATGAATGTCTGTGTGGAAAATACAAAAGGATGAAACACAGAGGTATCATATGCGAAAAATGTGGTGTAGAGGTGATACAATCTAAGGTGAGAAGGGAAAGGATGGGCCATATAAGGCTTGCAAGCCCCGTCGCCCATATATGGTTTTTGAAAAGCATGCCCAGTAAGATAGGAACGCTCCTTGAACTCACCATAAAAGAGGTTGAGAGGGTTCTATATTTTGAAATGTATATTGTCATCGAAAAAGGTAATTCTCCTTATAAGTTCTGCGAGCTCATCTCAGAGGAAAAATACAATGAAGCAAAAGAAAGATACGGCGAGGGATTCAGGGCAGGCATAGGGGCTGAGGCCATAAGGGAGTGCCTCCAGAAGATAGATATTAATAAACTCTCAGAAGAGTTAAGACAGGAAATGAAGGAAACCACAAGTGATGCAAAAAAGAAAAAGATTTCAAAAAGACTTAAGATTGTAAATGCATTCAAGGCCTCGGGGGTTAAACCTGAATGGATGATTCTCGATATAATACCTGTTTTACCACCGGAGCTAAGACCCCTTGTTCCATTAGATGGTGGCAGATTTGCCACATCAGATCTTAATGACCTTTACAGAAGGGTCATAAACAGAAACAACAGATTAAAAAGACTCATGGAGCTCAATGCACCGGATATCATTATAAGAAATGAAAAAAGGATGCTTCAGGAGGCGGTGGATGCCCTTTTTGACAATACAAAAAGAGGAAGGGTTGTAACGGGTACAAACAAAAGGCCTCTAAAATCATTAAGCGACATGTTAAGAGGAAAACAGGGCAGGTTCCGTCAGAATCTCCTCGGTAAAAGGGTCGATTATTCAGGCAGGTCTGTTATTGTGGTAGGACCTGAATTAAAACTCCATCAGTGTGGTTTACCAAAGTATATGGCACTGGAGTTGTTCAAGCCTTTTGTTTTTAACAGGTTGATTAAAAAGGGTTATGCTGCAACCATAAAAAATGCAAAAAAGATCGTAGAAAAAGAAACACCAATTGTTTGGGATATCCTCGAAGAGGTGATAAAAGAACACCCTGTGCTTTTAAACAGGGCACCAACCTTACATAGGTTAGGCATTCAGGCCTTTGAGCCTATTCTCATTGACGGTAAGGCCATACAGTTACACCCCCTTGTCTGTCCTGCATATAACGCAGACTTTGACGGTGACCAGATGGCAGTGCATGTTCCCCTGTCAATTGAAGCCCAGGCAGAGGCAAGGATACTCATGATGTCCACAAACAATATTTTATCTCCTGCAAATGGAAAACCCATCATTGTGCCCACACAGGATATAGTGTTAGGTCTGTATTATCTCACAATAGATAGAAAATATGTAAAAGGTGAAGGCAAGGTCTTCTCAGACCCCGATGAGGTTATAATTGCATACGATGCAGGGGAAATCGATTTACATGCGAGAATAAAAATTAGACTGAATGGAAAATTAATAGACACTACCGTGGGAAGGATAATATTAAGGGATGTCATAGAGGATGCACTAATGGAGCTTGAAGATGAAAAAAGGGCATACATACTGAATGAGCTTTTTTCTCTGATAAACAGGGTAATGGATAAAAAGATCATTGCCCAGCTTATTGATAAATGTTATAGGGAGGCAGGAGAAAAGGCTACAGTCATACTATCTGACAGGCTAAAAAATCTCGGCTTCTATTTTGCTACATTAGGTGGAATCTCCATATCCATAGACGATATGAAGATACCTGAAAAGAAAAAGGAACTCATAGATAACGCAAATAAAGAGGTCTTGAACGTTCAGAAGCAGTATTCAGATGGGCTCATAACTGATGGTGAAAGATACAACAAGGTAATAGATATATGGGCAAATGTGACAGAAGCGATAGCGGATGAGCTCATGAAAGAATTGGGCACTGAAGATGTATTGGGCCCTGATGGCAAACCTGTTATAGGACCTAATGGAAAACCGGAAAAACAGAACAGTTTGAACCCCATATTCATGATGGCCCATTCAGGGGCAAGGGGAAATGCACAGCAGATCAGACAGCTTGCCGGTATGAGGGGTCTTATGGCAAAACCATCAGGAGAGATTATAGAGACACCTATTACAAGTAACTTTAGAGAAGGTCTCGATGTGCTTCAATACTTTATTTCTACGCACGGAGCAAGAAAAGGTCTGGCAGATACGGCTCTTAAAACGGCAAACTCAGGCTATCTTACAAGGAGGCTCATAGATGTGGCCCATGATGTGGTGGTGACAGAATATGATTGCGGAACCCTTGACTGGATAGAGATGAGGCGCCTTGAAGAAGGTGGTGAAATCATTGAACACCTTGATGCAAGGATATTAGGAAGGGTAGCGGCTGAGGATATAAAAGACCCTGATGGTGAAATAATAGTAAGAAAAAATGAGGAAATAAGAGAGGTGCATCTGAAAAAGATAGAAGATGCAGGTTATGAAAGCGTAAAGATAAGATCAGTGCTTACATGTAGGTCAAAAAGGGGTGTATGCGTGCTCTGTTATGGAAGGGACTTAGCAAGGGGAAGGCTCGTAAGTATCGGTGAGGCAGTGGGAATTATTGCTGCCCAATCCATAGGTGAGCCAGGAACCCAGCTCACCATGAGGACCTTCCATATTGGTGGTGCTGCCACAAGAAGGATTGAGCAATCAACTCTTGAGGTGAGAAATGAAGGATTTGTAAAGCTTTATAATGTAAAAACAATAATCAACAGAGAGGGCATCCCTGTTGTTATGAACAGAAATGGTGAAATTGCGATTGTCGATGAAACAGGAAGGGAAAGGGAAAAATATCCTGTTATTTACGGAGCAAAACTAAAACACAAAGAAAATGACTATGTTAAAGAAGGTGATGTCCTTGCGGAATGGGATCCCTATACAACCCCGATACTGTCTGAGGTCTCTGGTAAGATAAAATTCGGTGACATAATTGAGGGTATAACCATGCAGGAGACAAAGGATGAGGTTACAGGGCTTTCATATAAAGTCATAATAGAACCAAGGGACCCCACATTGAGACCTCGCATCTCCATAAAGGATGATAAGGGTAAAACCATAATAATGGAGGGCACATCAAGCCCAGCAAGATATATACTACCTGTTGGTGCCCACATTGCAGTTAATGAAGGTGATGATATATATGCCGGAGACGTTATAGCAAAGATACCAAGGGATACCATCAAAACAAAGGACATCACAGGTGGTCTTCCAAGGGTAGCAGAACTGTTCGAGGCAAGAAAACCTAAAGAGAATGCCATTGTCAGCGAAGTTGATGGTGTTGTGTCATTTGGAAAGATGATAAAAGGCAGAAGGGAAATCATAGTGACACCTGAAAGGGGTGAGCCGAGAAAATATATCATCCCAAGGGGAAAACATATAATTGTTCATGAAGGAGACTATATAAGGGCAGGAGAACCTTTAATGGATGGTCCTGTAAACCCCCACGACATTTTAAGTATTCAAGGCGTAAAAGAGCTTGCAAGATACCTTGTCAATGAAATCCAGGAAGTATATCAGTTACAGGGTGTTAAGATCAACGACAAACACATAGAGGTGATCGTGAGGCAGATGTTAAAGAGGGTGAGGATCAAGGATGTGGGGGATACGAATTTCATAATAGATGAACCGGTTGAGCAATGGGTGTTTGAGGAAGAAAACAAAAAGGTTATAGAAAAAGGTGGCAGACCAGCCCAGGCAGAACCGCTTTTCTTAGGGATTACAAAGGCTTCCCTGATAACAGACAGTTTTATTTCAGCTGCAAGCTTTCAGGATACAACCAAGGTATTAACTCAGGCTGCTATAGAAGGAAGGATTGATTATTTAAAGGGATTAAAAGAGAATGTGATTATGGGTAGGATTATACCAGCAGGTACAGGCTTTCCAAAATACAGAAACTATGACATGATTGTAGCGAATAAACCTGCAGAGGCTCAGCTAAAACAAGGAGGAGAACCAGAGACTAAAACTGCTTAAGCTTTCTCTCTGCTATAATGGCCTCTTCTGATTTGGGATAAAGCTCTTTTACTTTTTTTAAGGCTATTATGGCATTTTCCTTCTCTTTTAGATAAAAAAAGGCGTCCGCCTGAGATAAAAGGGCACGTGGCGCCTTTTCACTTTTTGGGTATTTTTGAATAACCTCGTTAAAATTCAGTATTGCCATCTCATAATCTTTTATACCCATGTAGCACTCTCCAAGCCAGTAATATGCGTTGGGTATAAGAGGGGTGCCTGAATAAGAGGCAATGAATTCAGAAAATTTCTTTATTGCATCGTTATACATCTTCTTCTGAAACAGGTCAAATGCCTCTTTATACCTTAACTCATAGTTTTTATCATCAGGCTTTTTTGCTTCTTCTATTTTTGTTTCCACTGGTTTTTTTAATGCATTCAATTCACTTTTTGTCTCCTGATAAAATGTTTTTAACTGAAATTCTAATGCCTCGATCTTACCTGTTAGGCTTTTAATCTTTTCTTCATTGGTATTCAATAAGAGTGATAAATCAGCGATCTGTTTTTTTATTGCCATGTTATCTTTTGATACAGCATCTATTCTTTTATTGCTCTGTTCTTTTAGGTCATTTAACTCTTTTTCAATACCAGCCATGTTTCTGTGTATTATGGTCAGATCATCTGTTGAGGCGCATCCATAAGCGATAATTATTATTATTATTAAAAGAAAAAACTTTTTCATAGGTCATTCCTTTCCTGATATATTTTATACGATTTATGGCATAAAAAATGGCTGAGTCTCATCTCCATCGGTAAAATTAAGTATCCTTTTATTTTCACCATTAAAAAGCATTATGGCAATTTTATTTTTGTTTCCCTGAGTTGTGGAATAAATTATATATCTGCCGCAGGGAGAAAAACGGGGCGAATCATTGATCCCGCCATTTGTCAAGAGCCTCGGATTTGACCCGTCAATATTCATGACACATATATCGAATGAACCTTCAACTTTTGAGACAAAGGTAATTAGATCGCCTTTTGGTGAAAAATTGGGAGAGACATTATAGTTGCCAAAAAAGGTAAGCCTTTTTGTTTCACCTGTTATTATGTCTATGAGAAAGATATGAGGTGAGCCATGCATGTCCGATACAAAGGCAACCTTTTTCCCATCTGGTGAAAATGAAGGGGATGTATAAATACCATCACCGGAAATGAGGGCTTTTTTTGCTCCTGTTGTAACATCCACAATATAAATGGTGGATTTTCTTCCAGATGTAAAAGAATATGCAAAAGTATTTTTGTCCCTCCAGGCTGTCCCTGTTTTCATACCTATATCTCTATCAATATATATCTCCTTTTTAGTGTGCATATCCACAATGTATAGATTTGGCCTTTCATTTGCATATGTTGTATAGGAAAGGTATTTACCATCAGGCGATACAGATGGGGATAGGGTTATACTGTTGTAATTGGTTAATTTTTGGATGTTGTATCCATCTAAGTCTGCTACATAAATCTCTTTTTTCCCTCTGTAGCCGGATACAAACAGAATTCTTGAACTCATGATCCCCTTTTCACCTGTTACGGCAAATATTATATCATCGGCGAGTCTGTGGATGCTTCTTCTCCAATCTGAAGCCTTTGATCTGTATTTATTTGCATGCACAAGGGAGCCATCAATTGTGTCATACACATATGCATCAACTATGACCTCATCATTTCTTTCCTGGATCATACCCTTACATAGAAGCTCAACGCCTATGGAGCGCCAGTTATTAAATTTTATATCCTTTTTTTCAATGCCCTCTTCAAGAAGCTCTCTGTCAAATAAGGTTTGTGGAGCAGGTATAAAAAAACCAGACATTTCGAGATCTCTATTCAAAACATCACTCATTTCTATAGATAATTTATTTGCCCTTTCGCTTTTAAAATGCGGCACGGCAATGGTTATTTTTTTTAATGACTTTCCATACACATCAAGATATATCTTTCCATAAACTTCTGTGAAGATAAAAAGGGTAAAACAAAGGACGATAATAACTCTTAATTTTATAGAATGCCTCATCACGATTAATGTTATTACATTAATAGAATCTATTTCAACTTAATTTATTCGATTTTGTTCGATTTTGCAATATGATGTTCAGGTGTGAAAAGATTCAAAAAGGGGTGATGCTAAACCACCCCTTTTAAATTTTAAAGTTTGAAGATAAGCAATAGGGATACAACGAGGGAATATATTACAAGTGATTCGATCATTGCCAGACCGATAATCATAGGTGTTACTATCTTGCCTGATGCACCGGGATTTCTGGCAATGCCATCGAGAGCTGAAGCAATGCCTCTTGCCTGTCCGAGTGCCCCGCCAAATGCTGCAATTGCAACACCAAAACCCGCTGCAAGAGCTACCATCTGTTTGACAGATGGGTCAAGACCCTTTGCCTCTTCAGCAGCCAGTGCAACACTTACAGAAAAGCATACAAACAGACCAAGAAGCATGATGATTGATAATAATTTTTTCATTTTATTTCACCCCTTTCTTATATTTTTTAATGTTCTTCATGGG
>JAOAFK010000013.1 GCA_026416315.1 Syntrophorhabdaceae bacterium
ATACCACCCATAAAAGGAACGATATCTGTTGCCTCTACTGCGACTTCTACGGACTGGGTCCATCCGATAAAAAGAAGCCCGAAGATAATGGTTGATGGAAGGCCCACCACAACTCCTCCCAACTTTGTGCCGTATCTTTCCGCAATATAGGTGCTTCCTGTAATCCAGATACTTCCTATAATAAAAGAAATGATTACTTTGATAAGAAAAATCTTATCCATAAAAATTAAAGCTTATCTAATCAATCCATATTGATAGAGATAGCATTTTATTTTACCATTGTATAATTTTCTATTCTTTTCTGCCTTTTTTCCGAATAGTTTCTGAAATTCAGGATGGGATGAGAGAATAAAAAACGACCAGCCCTTGAGTCTATCATATAGTTTTCCCAGTCCTTTATATATCTTTTCAATTTCATCTTTGTCTCCCATGCGTTCTCCATATGGCGGGTTACAGATGATGTAGCCTGATTTAGATGATGTATTGAAATCTTTAAAATCAAGTTGTTTAAAGGATATTAAATCATAAACACCGGCCCTTATGGCATTCTGTTTTGCCTTTTTTATAGCCCTTTCGTCAATGTCTGATGCAAAAATCTCACAAGATATATTTTTTACTGCTATATTTGCCTCTTTTCTTGCCCCCTCCCATAAATTTTTAGGTATCTGCCACCAGTTTTCAGAAATAAAGTGTCTGTTTATACCTGGTGCTATGTTTTTTGCAATGAGGGCTGCCTCTATAGGTATTGTGCCAGAACCACAGAATAGATCTGCAAGGACATATTCAGGGCTCCATCTGCTCAATAAAATTATCCCTGCAGCTATTGTCTCCCTCAAAGGGGCAGGGGCTCCCTCTATTCTGTAACCCCTTTTATGTAACCCTGCACCGGTTGTATCCATTGAAATGGTTGCATTGTCTTTGTAAAGGGATATCTCAATCCTGTATAATGGACCGTTTTCAGGAAATGTTTCTGTTTTATAGCGCCTTTTCATGGCTTCAATGATAGCCTTTTTAACAATGGATTGGCAGTGTTTTACACTAAATAGTTTTGATCGCGCTGATTTGCCCACAACATGGATTATACTATCCTTAGGCAATATATCTGCCCATTCAATAGAGAGGGTATTCTGAAAAAGTGTTTCAAAGTCTTCTGCTGGAAACGCTTTTAGATTTATTAAAATTCTATCTGCTGTCCTTAACCACATGTTACACCTTACAATATCTTTTTCGTTTCCTTTAAAAGAGACCTTTCCATTCTCAACATTTAGGTCTTTAAATCCCATTGCCCTTAGCTCTCGGACAAGTATGGATTCAAGCCCAAAGGATGTAACTGCAGTTAAAGAATAGTATGTCATTTTTTTCTTTACAAAAATTTTTATTAAATGTTAACATTTAAACTCTTAAAAAGCTTTAAAATTTTGGAGTAAACTGTGCCTAAAAAAGGCCTCAAAGATTTTATAAAAAAATCATTTCAATCTATTACAATAATGGTTATTCCCCATAACAGTAAGGCCCCTTTTAATATAAAAATGCCCCTTTTTATTATAATTCTTTTAACTGGATGTTTCTGCGGGGGATTGTCATATCTTTTTATAGACACAGTAGACAAAATCGAATACAGAAGAATGAAACAAAAATTAGAGCTATATTCAAAGGAATTTAAAGATTTAGAATCCACATTAGAAAAACTTAAAGAAAATGAAAAAGAATTGAAAAAACTCCTTGCATACAATTCAAAGGATGAAATAATAAAAAATTATAATCCTGATGTTGAAGGTGATAGAGAATTTATAGAGTTAAAAAAAGAGGTGGCCAAATCCATTGAATTTGTTGAAAACATTAAAAGATTTTTAGCAGAACAAAAAGATGTATATAAGGCCACACCTAAGGGAATACCTGTTTCAGGCAATATCTCATCTCATTTTGGTAAACGTATTCATCCCATTGCAGATAGAGAACATTTTCACAATGGGATAGATGTGTTGGCCAAAGCGGGGACACCTGTTAGGGCTACAGCCGATGGTTTTGTGTCCTTTTCTGGCTATTATGGTGACTATGGAAATGTAGTTGTTATAGAACACGGCCTTGGCTTTTCAACGCTATATGCCCATAACAGCAGAAATGTAGTAACAGTAGGCCAGAGGATTAAAAGGGGTGATATAATTGCATATGTGGGTTCAACGGGTAATGCCCAGGCATCCCATGTCCATTACAGTGTGTTTAAAAACGGAAAACCCTTAGATCCACTTAAGATCTTTAAGGCAGGAAAATGATGTTTAGAAACAGCGAAAAAAATAGATTAGCCTCTTTCATTGGCTTTGGAACCTCTTTTAAAGGAGATATCTCTGTAAAGGGTGCTTTAAGAATTGACGGTGAGATTGAAGGCACCATAATTGCAGATAACCTTATCGTGGGAGAAAAGGCTTATATTAAAGGCGATATTAATGTAAAAAATGCAAGTATTGGTGGAAGAATAGAAGGTAACATAAATGCAGAGGAACTGGTTGAAATAGGTTCAAAGGGCTGCGTAAACGGAAACATAACAACAGCAAAGATCTCCATCGCAGAGGGTGGTATATATAACGGCAAGATTTCTATGGACAGAAAACCTTCAAAGATTGTTGATTTTCAACCAGAACAAAATAACAAATTTATTTAGTCCTGTGAAAATAAAAAAATAATTTTAATGATAAAAAAATTTGAAAAAAATTTTTTTTTATGTTACAAACACTATGTGAAATAATTCTTTTGTATAAAATGGGGTCATAAAATGATAGATTTCAATTACACCCTGCTGCTTCAATTTTTTAACTTTCTGCTTTTACTTATATTATTAAACATATTCCTTTTCAAGCCCGTCCTGAAAACCATCAACAAAAGAGAGGGTACGATAGGTTCTGCTTTTAAGAAGGCAAAAAAATTAAAAGAGGATGTGGAGGGCCTTCAGAAACAATACGAAGAAAAGGCCATTGAACTGAAAAAACCAATAATCCAGCATAAAGACTCAATAATAACAGAGGCACATAATACCTCTATGCGTATTATAGAAAAGGCAAGGGAAGAACTAACAGAAGAGCTCACCAGGATAAAAAAAGAGATAGAAAGGGATCAGAAAAAGGTTTTTGAATCCCTTATGATGGAAGTGGACAGGCTTTCCATGGAGGCTGCTGAAAAAATAATGAAAAGGAGTCTATAATGGCAGG
>JAOAFK010000027.1 GCA_026416315.1 Syntrophorhabdaceae bacterium
GTATATCCTCGGCTGGGATACAAAGACAAGTCTCATTGCAGGTGGGGCTCTGTCCACGACCTCAATAGCTGTTGTCTATGCAGTGAGGGTTGAAACAGGTTTGAACAACACGGAATTTGGTAAGGGGGTCCTTGCTGCATGCTTTATAAATGACCTTGGCACTGTCATTGCCCTTGGGCTAATCTTTGCACCTTTTACTGTGAAGACCATCGTGTTTGTGATTCTTACTGCAGTTGTATTATTTATTCTGCCCTCCATATCAAACTGGCTCAAAAAGGTATATGCAGGAAGAACTGCTGCTATAAGAACAAAATGGGTGGCCATGATTTTATTCAGTTTAGGTGCATTTGCCCTATGGTCAGGAAGTGAGGCAGTGCTGCCTGCATATCTTGTCGGCATGGTACTTGCTGAATTTTCAAGCAGTGATACCCTCTGGCTCAAACGTCTCAGAACCCTTACAACAGGTTTTCTTACCCCGTTTTACTTTATAAGGGCAGGAACATTGGTTAGCCTTTCTTCTCTTGTGTCTGCACCTTTTGTATTTCTTGTGCTCTTCGATGGTAAAGTGGTGTCCAAGATCTTTGGTTTATATCCCGTTATATCCATATTTAGAGAGAAAAAAGATGAAAGATGGTATTATACACTTCTTATGTCAACGGGACTTACATTCGGAACCATTTCTGCCATGTATGGTTTTACTCATGGTATTGTGAACCAGGACCAGTATTCCTTTCTTGTAACTGCTGTTATTGGCAGTGCAGTAATACCAACCCTTATAGCAAACATAAAGTTCTTGCCATGGCATCTGTTACCAGAGACAGAACCGGCTATGGAAGTTGAGGTTCCTGAAGAAACACCTGCAGATGAGTAAAAACTATAATGATACATTGGGAATGAATTTAAATTGACAATATCTTCAAATCATTATAAAAATTCATTGACAAGAAAAAAATTAAAAAACCCCGGGGAGCTTTTAATGGAAACCATAAGTTTGATAATTGATGGTAAAAAGGTGCATGGTGAAAAAGGTCAGACTGTTTTGGAGGTGGCATTAAAAAACGGGATAAATATTCCATATCTGTGCTATCATCCGAAGATAAGCAAGACAGGCGCGTGCAGGATCTGCCTTGTGAGGATAAATGGGGTAGCCCTAAAGGCATCATGCGTTGAACCAATTTCAGAAGGCATGGAAGTAGTAACAGAGGATGACGAGATAATAAAGATTAGAAAATTTGTACTCGAATTACTTCTATCCGATGGAGATCATAACTGCCTGTACTGTGATGCAAACGGTGCATGTGAATTTCAGTCCTTGGTACAAAGATACAGCATTGAGGAAATAAAACCTTCAAAAACAAGGATCCCCAAAGAGATAGATTATGAATCAAGTAATGCCCTTCGAAGAAATGAAAATAGATGTATTCTATGTGGGAGATGTGTAAAGGCATGCAAAGAAATTCAAGTTTCCAATGTGTGGAGTTTTGCTGAAAGGGGGAGTCAAACCCATCTTGTGGCAGATGATGGTAAAAAGATAGGTGAGTCCAGTTGCGTTAAATGCGGTACATGTGCCCAGCTATGTCCAACAGGAGCCCTAACATTACAACCAGTGAAAGGTAGGGGTGCAAACTGGGAATTAACTGCCATACCGAGTATCTGTATATATTGCGGTGTGGGATGCAAGATAGATTTTTATAAAAATAAAGATAATATCCTTGTTAAGGCCATGGGCAACTATACAGGTCCAAATAACGGTCATCTCTGCGTGAAAGGAAGGTTTGGGTTTGATTTTGTTCACAGTGACAAAAGGCTTAAAAAACCCCTCATTAAGAAAAAGGGTTCCTTTGAAGAAGCAGAATGGGACGAGGCTTTAGACCTTATTGCATCAAAATTAATTGAAATAAAAGAAAAATATGGGCCTGATTCTATAGCAGCCCTTTCATCAGCCAAATGCACCAATGAAGAAAATTATCTACTACAGAAATTTGTCCGTTCAGTAATAGGCACGAATAACATTGACCATTGTGCCCGTCTCTGACACTCTTCCACTGTCGCCGGTCTGGCGGCGGTTTTCGGCTCAGGCGCCATGACAAATTCCATAAGGGAGATACCCCTATCAGAAGGTTTTTTTGTCATCGGCTCAAACACAACAGAAAACCATCCAGTTATAGGCTCCATGATTAAAAATGAGGTGATTAACAAAGGCAAAAAACTCATAGTTGTGGACCCAAGAAGGATAGAGCTTGCAAGATATGCAGATTTTTATTTCCAGATCAAACCAGGGACAAACATTGCTATTCTAAATGGTTTTATGCATGTGTTAATCAAAGAGAACTTATACGACAAAGAATATGTGCACTCACGGTGTGAAGGATTTGAAGAAATGGCCCATGTCATAGAAAAATATACACCAGAATATGTGGCACAAATCTGCGGCCTTGATAATCCAGAGGATATTGTTGAGGCTGCAAGGCTTATGGCAAGACTTAAACCCATGGCGCTTTATTACTCCATGGGCATAACCCAGTTTGTTTCAGGGGTAAATGGTGTGAAATCCACGGCAAATCTACAGATGCTTCTTGGAAATGTGGGTATCCCTGGTGGCGGTGTAAATCCTTTGCGTGGGCAGAACAATGTTCAGGGTGCATGCGATATGGGTGCCTTACCTAATACATATCCTGCCTATCAACCTGTGGCTTCCATTGAAAATAAGGCAAAATTCGAGGCTGCCTGGGGCGTATCCAATCTTTCTACCACACCAGGGCTCACCCTCCTTGAGATGTTTAACCATGCGATAGAAGGGAATATCAAGGCAATTTATGCCATGGGTGAAAATCCTGTCATGTCCGATCCAAATCAGAAACATGTTATAGAGGCATTAAAATCATTGGAGTTTTTTGTTGTCCAGGATATATTTCTCACTGAAACCGCCCAATATGCCCATGTGGTCTTACCTGTTAGATCTTTTCTTGAAAAGGAAGGAACCGTTACAAACACAGAAAGAAGGGTTCAGTTGATGCATAAGGTACTGCCACCTGTGGGAGATGCAAAAGACGACTGGTGGGTCATCCAAGAGGTGGCCAGAAGGATGGGTGCGAATTGGAACTATAAAACATCAGAGGATATCTTTGAAGAGATAAGAAAGGTGACCCCATCTTATGGCGGGGTTACATATAAAAGGGCCGAATACGAAATTATCCAGTGGCCATGTCCATCAGAAGACCATCCTGGAACGCAGTTTCTCCATAAGGATAAATTCACAAGGGGACTGGGGTTATTTACACCCATTGATTATACCCCACCTGCAGAAGATGCAGATTTTGAGTATCCCATGATTCTTACAACAGGTCGAATCCTTTATCATTTTCATACAGGCACCATGACAAGAAAATCAAAGGTTTTAGATGAAAACGTGCGCGAAGGATATGTAGAGGTTAACCCTATAGATGCCCAAAATTATAACATTGAAAACGGTGAGGTTATATCCATCTCCTCAAGAAGGGGCAGCATCAGGATAAAGGCAAGGATAACGAATACGGTAAAACCAAATACAGTATTTATACCGTTTCACTTCTTTGAGGCATGTGCGAATGTCTTAACCATTGATGCCGTTGACCCCATCTCCAAGATCCCTGAATACAAGGTATGTGCATGTAGGATAGAAAAGATTAATTTATAACATGACATTCAAATCTGTCTGACAGGCAGTGTTTTTCTGCTCTAAATTTAGATTTACAAAATCTCAAGGTTGATATATAAAAGCAATATGGACAGAATTATAAAAAGTTATTCTGACAAAGTTTTCCATAGAAAAATAGGGATTCTCATAAAGAAATATTCAAAAAATAAAGAAGATATAAGAGATGAAGTTAAAAGACTGATAGATTTTAAAGCCTTTCGCAGACTTCTTGACCTTGGTTGTGGTTATGGGTGGTTTTTAGAATCTATCCCTGATGGTTTTGATGTGATCATGGGCATTGATTGTAACGAAGAAAATAAAGACGAATTTCTAAATATAGCAAGGAAAAAGGCAAAACAGGCAATTTTTAAAAATCTTTTATTGCCCACTCGAATTGACTTGCCTTCATACTCTTTTGATCTCATTACAAGTGTATATTCCCTTTATTTCTTCCCTGAGGCACTCTCTGAGATAAAAAGATTGCTCGATAATAAAGGTGTATTTGTTGCCATCACCCATAGCAAACATATGCTTGAGGAGGGAGAAAAATTTTTCAATTTTGATAACCTAAGAAAGCTCATAGAATCTTTCTGTGCAGAAAACGGTTACGATATACTCAAGCATTATTTCAGTCATGTTGAATATTATGATTATTTAAACGAACTTGTATTTAAATATGATGACCATGATGCCCTTGAACAGTATATTGAATTTAAAAGGGCCTTTATTGAACAGGATGTGGAGCCAGATGTGGTTAAAGAAAAGATGATTCAGGAGTTGAAAGAAAAAAAGGTATTAACCTTTAATAAAAACGACAGGATTTTTATAGCAAGGCCATGAATACAAGATCTTACTGCTATTTTTGCGGAGCAGAACTGAAGGAAGAATTTATAGAAGGAAAATTCAGACAGGTTTGCTCGTTATGCAATAAAATACATTATGAAAACCCCTTGCCTGTGGCATCTGTGATATTATCAAATCAAAAAAGGGAAGTGCTCCTTGTAAAGAGGGCACATGAGCCTTATAAGGATATGTGGTGTTTTCCTATTGGTTTTGCCGAGGTAGGAGAAAGCATTGAAGATGCGGCATTGAGGGAATTAAGGGAAGAGGCAGGAGTGGAAGGTAAAATCATCCAGCTTATTGACGTGAGTTCCCATATAAACCCTGTCTACGGTGAATTATTGATTGTCACCTTTGAAGCGGAAAAAATTGGCGGAATAGAAAAACCAGGTGATGATGCCATAGACTGTAAATATTTTCCCATTGATAACATGCCTAAACTTGCCTTTGATTCCCAGGAAAAGGCAGTAAAAACATATAAAGAATTGAAAAAAGACCTATGGAAGATCCAGGATTCCCTTAAAAAATTCTTTGAGGGTGCAAAACAGGACACAATCAGCTACAAAGATTCCCTTCTCTCAGATGAACTTATAAATGCAGTACAGAATAATTCAGAAAAGATAATCACACAATGGTTAAACGATATCACAACAAATGCTTCCACAAAATCATACCATAATTTCGATAAAGAAGAGCTTTTTACCAGGGCTAATTTTATCATAGGTCAGCTGAACAAATGGCTTAAAGGTATAAAAGGAGAGGTGGAATTCAAATCTTTTTACTTTGAGCTTGGATATAAAAGAAAAAAAGATAATGTGCCCATAGAAGAACTCATAAGCTCTGTCAGTATATTAAAAAAGCATATCTGGATGTTTATTTACTCATACGGCGTCTGGGAAAAGGCCATAGATATATACAGGATGTTTGAATTAGGTGAGAGGCTTGTATATTTTTTTGATAAAGCTGCATATTATATGATTTTAGGTTACAAACAGGAGGAATAACCGGAACTTGAAGGAACCGGAAATTAAAAAAACAAAAAATTCTGCTTTAATAGTTACAACAACCTCCTCTTTTCTCACACCCCTTGCCCTTGCCACCATTCCTGTAGCCCTTCCTACAATAGGAAAGGCCTTTAACATGGACGTTATAGCCTTGAGCTGGATTGCTACAGCCTATATATTAAGTGCCTCTATTTTCCTTGTCCCTTTTGGTAAAATAGCGGATATGTATGGAAGAAAAAGGATCTTTTTAATAGGTACCATCATTTTTACTTTTTCATCTTTTTTACTCGGCATATCCAATAGTCCTTCCATTCTCATTTTTTTAAGGGTTTTTCAAGGCGTAGGCGGTGCCATGATATTTGGGACATCCATTGCCATATTGAGCTCTGTATTTCCGCCAGGTGAACGCGGGAGGGTACTCGGAATAAATGTGGCTGGAGTTTATCTCGGACTATCCATAGGACCATTTTTAGGTGGGATATTAACACAGCATTTAGGCTGGAGGAGCATTTTTTTATTCAATTGTCCCCTTGGCTTATTCATCATACTTCTAACAGTGGTAAAATTAAAAGGTGAATGGGCTGATGCAAAAAAAGATAAATTTGATTTTGCTGGCTCTGTAATTTACAGCATAATGCTTCTGTGCCTTATGTACGGGTTTTCTAAACTTCAGTCAATTACAGGGAAAATACTTATCCTGTCAGGAATTGTGGGGCTGGTTTTTTTTGTCTTGTGGGAAAAAAGGGTAAAAAATCCCATTATTGACATGGATCTATTTATTTCCAATAAGGTCTTTACCATGTCCAATATGGCAGCCTTACTAAATTACAGCGCCACCTTTGCCGTGGGTTTTCTTTTAAGTTTTTATCTACAGCACATAAAAAACCTCTCTCCTCAGGTTACTGGTGTTGTTCTTGTATCACAGCCCATTATGCAGGCCATTCTGTCGCCTCTTGCAGGAAAAACTTCTGATAAGGTTGAGCCCAGAATTGTTGCCTCATCGGGTATGGCTATAACGGCATTAGGGCTTTTTTTACTCTCTTTTATTAAAGGAAATACGCACATAATCTATATAATTATAAGCCTTGTGATACTCGGTTCCGGGTTTGCCCTGTTTGCATCTCCCAATACAAATGCCATTATGAGTTCCGTGGAAAATAGATACTATGGTATTGCCTCTTCAATGCTTGCTACCATGAGGCTTTTGGGACAGCTTTTCAGTATGGGTGTTGCCATGCTAATTTTTGCATTGTACATGGGACAAGTGGAGATATCCCCTGCGCTCCATTCTCAATTACTGAATAGCATAAAAACAGCCTTTATTGTCTTTGGCTCACTCTGTGTAGTTGGTATTTTTATATCCCTTACACGAGGAAATTTAAGGGAAAATTCAAAAACCATTGATTGACATTTCTCGCAGTATATCTTATGGTAATCAAAAATTTTCTGGAGGATAAAACATGGCAAGTTTAAATAAGGTATTACTTATAGGTCGGCTCGGGGCAGATCCGGAAATCCGTTCGACCACTGATGGCACTACAGTGGCGACCTTTCGTATAGCCACAACTGAAGTATGGAGGGATAAAAACAATGAGAAACAGGAGAGAACTGAATGGCATACCATAATTGCATGGAGAAGGCTGGGCGAGATTGCAAGGGATTACCTTAAAAAAGGAAGGCTTGTATATATCGAAGGAAGGATTCAAACACGGGAATACGAAACAAGGGACGGCACAAAAAGAAGGGTAACAGAGATCATAGCCACTGATTTACGCCTTTTTCCTCTGGGTACAACCCCTACTGATGAGAGAAAAGAAATACCACAGGAAAAGGTTGAAGATGTATTTGTCCCTGAAGTTGAAGAGGATGACATACCGCTTTGAAGGACTATTTCATCATATATTATTTTGAAAAAACATAGGATCTATTGTATATTTCATGCATCAAAGGCGATTTTAAAAAAGAGGTGATAAGTGGACTATTATGATTTTGAAGGTGTGATAGGTTTAGAGGTGCATGCGCACCTACTTACAAAAAGCAAGCTCTTCTGTGGGTGTTCTACAGAATTTGGTGCAGAACCAAACAGTCATACATGTCCTACATGTATGGGCCTTCCAGGGGCATTGCCTGTCTTAAATAAAAAAGCGGTGGATTTTGCCATAAAATTAGGGCTTGCCCTGCACTGCACCATAAATAAAAAAAGCATCTTTGCGAGAAAAAATTACTATTACCCTGACCTTCCAAAAGGATATCAGATAAGTCAGTATGAAGAACCCATCTGCGAGCATGGTTATCTTGATATAACAGTAAATAATGAAAAGAAAAGGATCCGCATAAAAAGAATCCACATGGAGGAAGATGCTGGAAAACTCGTCCATGAATCAACAATTGAAACAAGTACATACAGCCTTGTTGACTATAACAGATCAAGTGTCCCCCTTTTAGAGATAGTGAGTGAACCGGATATAAGGACACCAGAAGAGGCTGTCCAGTACCTGAAGGTGTTAAGGGATTGCCTGATTTATCTTGAAATATGCGATGGAAATATGGAACAAGGAAGTTTCAGATGTGATGCAAATGTTTCCGTGAGAAAAAAGGGCTCAACGACCTTTGGCACAAGGACAGAATTGAAGAATCTCAATTCATTCAAATATATAGAGAAATCCCTTGAT
>JAOAFK010000063.1 GCA_026416315.1 Syntrophorhabdaceae bacterium
AACAAATAGGGAAGACCTCGGTGAAAAAGTAAAAAAATTAAGGGTCCATGGGATGGGTGGCAACACCTATCACCATGAAATGATAGGTATAAACAGCAGACTCGATGAGATAAAGGCAGCAGCCATTTTTGCAAAGTTTCCATATCTTGAAGAATGGAACAGAAAAAGGTTGGAAAATGCAAGATTTTATAACGAAAAACTAAAAGGGTTACCCCTAATGCTTCCTCCAATCCCTGACGATGGCTCACATATCTTTCATCACTATGTGTTAAGAACAAAAAACAGAGAAAAGCTTCAGGCATTTCTGAAAGAAAATGGGATACAGACAGGCATATATTATCCTATCCCCCTTCACCTTCAGGAATGTTTTAAATATCTTGGCTATAAGGAAGGTTCATTTCCCATTTCAGAAGATGCAGCAAAGACAAGCCTTGCATTACCTGTGTATCCTGAACTAAAAAAGGTGGAAAAAGAGTTCATTGTAAAAAAGATAAATGAGTTCTTCAAAGCAAAATCGAATGAAAACGGGTAAGATTTTATTGACAAATAAAAAAGTATAATACAGAATAGTTAGGTATATGAAGTTTCTAAAGCTGATAATAATCTGTTTTTTCATTTTCATGTTTATCTTTTCATGCAGTAAAGAGGTAAAAAACCTAAAAGAGGAGATACGCCTGTTAAAGGAAGAGAATAACTTTTTAAAGGCTGAAAATATTAGCCTCAAAAAAGAGATAGATGAACTTTATAAGAAATTGGAAGAAAAGATGAAAGATGAAAAGAAGGTTCAAAGAGAGGAAGAAACAAAGGACACATCAAAAATAAAAGAAACTACGAAGAAAACAAGATAATCTTGCGTCGTTATTAAATCCTTAAATAAATAATATGCGAAACATCAAACTCACCCTCTCATATGATGGAACGAATTATCATGGCTGGCAGTGTCAGCCTGATAGAATCACTGTTCAGGAAACATTAAAAAAAGCAATTGAAAAAATAGTAAACCATGAGGTCAAGGTATATGGCGGGGCAAGGACAGACAGCGGTGTCCATGCCATGGGTCAGGTAGCAAACTTTTTTACAGAGAAAACAATAGATGTCTCAAGCCTTAAAAAAGGTTTAAACAGCCTTCTTCCCATAGATATAAGAATAATAGATGCATTGGATATAGACATTGGTTTTCATTCACGTTATTCTGCAAAGAGCAAAACTTATGTTTACACGATCTTAAACACACCCTTTGATTCCCCCTTTTTTCACCGTTTTAGCTGGCATGTCCCTTACTATCTCGATACAGAAGCTATGAATAGGGCAATAAAATATATAGTAGGTATTCATGACTTTTCTGCATTTAAGAAAAAAAATGAGATATATAGAAGTAATGTAAGGGAAGTATTAAGGGCTGGTGTCAAAAGACGGAAGGATTTTATCTATATTGTTATTGAGGCAACAGGTTTTTTGAGGTTTATGGTGCGAACCATAACTGGTACACTTATTTTGATAGGTGCAGGTAAAATAAAAGAAGATGCCATAAAGGAGATTATAGAATCTAAAGATAGGGATATGGCGGGCCAAACAGCACCTGCAAGGGGGTTATTTTTAAAGGAAATCACATATTGAGACCTTATAAAAAATTTTATGGTTTTTTTAATTAATGACTTTTAAAAATGCATAATATGTATTACATTACATAAAAGTTACGACAATGCTTTATTTGTCGGGATAAAAAATAAAACAGGAGGATTTATGTTCAGTGTATCAGACATAGCAGCAGAGGTAATCAAGCAGTTCCTCGAAGGTAAAGAAGGACCCCATTCTGTGAGGGTTATGATGATGGAAGGCGGCTGATCTGGCCCTACACTTGGAATGGCTCTGGATGAGCCAAGGGAAAATGATGAAGTTTTCAATGAAAAAGGCGTGAACTTTTTGATTGAAAAAGGTCTTTTTGAAGAGGTAAAGCCCATTTTTATTGATTTTATTCAAACTCCGAGAGGAAATGGTTTTATTGTTCAATCAGAACTTTCAAAGAAAGGTGGATGCGGAAGTTCTTGCAGCTGCTAATATATTAACGAAAAAACTATTAGGGGCAACTATTCTATTTTTCCGATGAAATGTTAATCACCCTGAAAAAGTTTTTCATACGCCACCTTACTCCTCAGCGGATATTTGTTCTGAGCTTCCTTGCCATAATAATCATCGGAACATTCCTTTTATGGTTGCCCTTTTCATCTTCAAGAAAACCCCTTACATTTATAGATGCCCTTTTTACATCAACATCTGCAGTATGCGTAACGGGTCTCACTGTAATAGATATCGGTTTGGATCTCTCTTACTTCGGGCAGATAGTCACTCTGATACTTTTTCAGATAGGTGGTATAGGGATTATCACATTTTCAGTGTTTTTCTTTCACCTCATGGGTATAAGTGTTTCTTTCAAGGAAAGGGAGATCATACAATCATCCCTTACACCCTCGCCGAGACATGACTTTCAGGTTATATTGAAATATGTACTTTTATCCACATTCATAATTGAATTTTTTGGTTGCCTTGTGCTCTCATTGAGATTTCTAAAAGATTTTTCTATTGGCAAGGCAGTCTATTACGGTATCTATCATGCAGTATCAGCCTTCAACAACTGCGGCTATGCCCTTTTTTCAAACAGCCTCATGGATTACAGAGATGATATGGTGATAAACATAGCTGTTATGACATTAATCATTTTAGGTGGGATTGGCTTTTTTGTGCACTTTGATATGCTCTCGTATTTAACATCTCGTAAAAAAAAGAAACGATTAACACTCCACACAAAGATAGTCCTCATCACAACAATAATACTTATATTTTCAGGGGCATTATTTTTTTATCTTTTTGAAAGGCATTACAATATTAAAGATTTGACGTTAACTTCACAATTACTCGTTTCCTTTTTTCAGTCTGTTACTGCAAGGACTGCCGGTTTCAATACTATAGAAATAGGTAAGCTCACAAATGATACGATTCTTCTTCTGATGATGCTCATGTTCATAGGGGCCTCTCCAGGTTCAACTGGTGGTGGTGTAAAGACAACAAGCCTTGCCCTTCTTGTAGTTATGATCTGGAACAGATTAAAAGGGGGTGATGAGGTAAATGTAATGAATAGAACCGTACCGAAAGAGCTTATATCAAAAACAGTTTCCATAATATTTGCCTCTGCCATCTCCATTGTGATTATTACCTCCCTTGTATTGTTTACGTGCACAAAAAGCGCCCATTTTTTTAATCGAAGCCTCTTTATTGAATACCTTTTCGATACCATCTCTGCCTTTGGAACAGTTGGACTTTCAATGGGTATAACACCACAACTAAACAGTATTCAAAAGTTTATCATATCTATTATGATGTTTGCCGGTAGAGTAGGACCATTAACCCTTGCCTTTTCATTAACAGTAAAAACAAAAAAAGTCTTAATAAAATATGCAGAAGAAGATATAATGGTGGGATAAGGAGGGTTAAGTGCCACGGGTAATCGTTATAGGACTTGGTATATTCGGTTACAATATTGTAAAGGACCTCTTCAATGCAGGCATAGATGTTATTGCCATAGACAAAAATAAAGATGCAGTGCAGTCTGTAAGGGATTTCTGCACAAAGGCGATCCATGCAGACGCCACGGACAAAGGCGTTATAGAATCAATAGGTATAAGAGAAGATGACATAGTGATCGTTTCTTTTGGTGAGGACCTTGCAGCGAGCACCCTTTTGACATTGCATCTTAAAAACATGAAGATAAAAAATATCATTGTTAAGGCACCGAACGAGGAACACAAGCTCGTTCTCGAAAAGGTAGGTGCAACAGAGGTGATAATACCTGAGAAAGAGATGGCAGCAAAAATAGCGCGAAGTATAGTTGCACCAAATCTTATCGATTATATACCCATCTCCGAAGATTATATGATCTGTGAAGTTGCACCGCCAAAACAATTCATTGGAAAGACTTTAAGGGAAGTGCATATGAGGAGTAATTACGGGGTATATGTCATCGCCATAAAGGATATTTTGACGGACAAGGTCTTTATGGTGAATCCCGATTATAAAATGAAAGATAGCGATGTCCTTATCGTTATTGGTGAAACGCAAAATATTGAAAAACTGAAATAAATCTTGACATAACCTGTAAAAAAAGGCAAAATTGCACTTTAAATTTTAAAAGAGGTGAATATGTTAACATCCATAAGTGAAGAAATTGTAACAGATACATATACAGAAGTTGCGCATTTTAGCCCCCACATGATACAGAAGGAAATGGAAAAGCTCAATAAAAGCCAGCCGGATCTGTTTTATTTTGTTTTAACATCCTTAGAGGAAACAGATGATGATGTGCGTGACTTAGGGATATATATGTTTTTTGTAATATACATGATGTTCAAAAAGGCATATGGCAGGATAAAAAAGGCCACATTTGACGATATAGAAGAGGCGTATGATAGAAATTTTAAGATACTTAAGATAATAGAACAGGGTGATGAAAATGCCTTTATGGATTTTACAGAGGAAGAAATGGCAAAACAGCCCTATGTTATGAAATATATAACAGATGCCTTAATGGAAGAAGATGATGAGGAGGACATCCATATAAAAATGGAAGATAAAGGTTTTCTCTTTCTTTTTCTGAAAACTATAACAGATATTCTCGATAAGAACGCCACAAAACCAATAAAAGTAAATGCTTAAAAAGGTTTTTATCCTCCGCCAATGGGAGGGAATATGGACACCTCATCGCCATCATTCAATACCGTATCAAATCTTGCATGTTTTCCGTTTACAAAAATAATGCTTACCTGTTCATAAGGTATATCTAACACTTTTATAAGTTCTCCCACAGTTGTGCCCTGGGCTACTTCATATCTTTTTTCTGAAAATCTATTTATCCTGAGTGTGGCAAAGAGT
>JAOAFK010000139.1 GCA_026416315.1 Syntrophorhabdaceae bacterium
GGTAAACCAATAGAGATGGATAGAAAAGGTGATATTGAGAGCTTGATTGAGATAAATACAAGAAAAATAAATGCATATCTTGAAAGAATAATTATGGAGGCGCCTGAAGAATGGTTCTGGGTCCATAGAAGATGGGGTAAAAGCATATAGGCTTGATTTTTTAAGTTTTTCAATGATAATTTTTGAAAAAAAACTTTAAAAGGGTGGTCATATGAATCAATATAGAGTCTTGATAACAGATAACATATCCCAGGAAGGTATTGAGGTTTTATCAAGAAGCCGAGACACAGAAATAGACATCCGTATCGGAATAAAGGGTGAGGAATTAAAGGCAATAATAGGAAATTACGATGCCATTATAACAAGAAGCGGCACTGCCATCACCGAAGACCTCCTCGAAAATCCTGGGAGGCTTAAAATCATAGGTCGTGCAGGTGTGGGCGTTGATAACATAGACATAGAGGCAGCAAGCAAAAAAGGTATTATTGTCATGAACGCACCCACAGGGAATACCATGGCAGCAACTGAACTTACAATGGGTATTATGCTTGCTGCAGCAAGAAAAATTCCCCTCGCAAATGATTCTTTAAAAAGTGGTAAATGGGATAGAAAAAGATTCATGGGAATTGAACTTTACAATAAGGTGCTGGGGATTGTAGGGCTCGGTAGGATAGGAAGCAATGTGGCCATAAGGGCAAAGAGTTTTGGTATGAAGGTCATTGCCTATGACCCATATATCAAGAAAAGTAAAGCAGAATCATTGGGTGTAAAACTTTATGACAGGCTTGAAGACCTTTTAAAAGAGGTGGATATTATTACATTCCATACCCCCCTTACAGCTGCCACAAAGAACATGATAACAAAAAAAGAGATCGCTCTCATGAAGGATAATGTTATCTTTGTTAATTGTGCAAGGGGAGGGATTGTAAACGAAAATGATCTTTATGAGGCATTAAAGAGTGGAAAAGTGTTTGCAGCAGGTGTGGATGTATTTGAGGAAGAACCGCCCAAAAGCAGTAAACTCCTTGAGCTTGAAAATGTCTTTGCCACACCACATATAGGAGCAAATACAATGGAAGGCCAGGAGGCAGTGGCAAGGATCATATGCGAACAGGTGGCAAATGCCTTGCATGGCAGGCCTTATCAGAACGCCATAAACATTCCATTTATGAAATCAGAGTTGCCTGAAAATCTTAAACTATATTTTAACCTCACAGAAAAGATCGGTAAACTTGCAGCCCAGATGGCAAAAGGCAGGCCAGAGGCCATAAAAGTGGTTATGGTGGGTAAGAACTTTGAGGAAGACCTCTGCGAGAGGAAGTTTGATGTGCCCTTCAGCTATCAGCCCTTTACCATAGCAGGCCTTAAAGGGTTTTTAGGTATGTACATACAGGAATCTGTTACTTACATAAATGCACCGTATATCGCAAAGGATAGAAACATAACAGTGGAGGAGGCAAAGACAGACCAGTATGATAAATATAATGACCTTATACTTTTTGTATTAAAGACAGATGAAGAGGAACTTTCTGTTGCAGGCACTGTATTTTCTGATAAACTGGGCAGGATTGTCCTTCTCGATAGATTTCATCTCGATGTTATACCAGAAGGTACATTTTTACACTTTAGAATCTTTGATAGACCTGGCATAATCGGAAAGGTTGGTACGATCCTCGGAAGCCACAAGATAAATATTTCAGGCCTAAGTGTTTCAAGACAGAAAACTGGCGAGGAGGTCGCCTTTGTCTCTGTGGACGACCCTATTGGAGAAGAGGTCTTAAGTGAAATCCTTGCCATTGATGGCATGATAGAGGCAAAGGTCATTGAATTATAAATATTTGTGATTTTGGTGCGGGTTGTTAAATATCAAATAACGGGAGGTTGTTATGAAGGTGCTTGTTACAGGTGGTTGTGGTTTTATAGGTTCAAATGTGGTGGATGCGTATGTAGAGAAAGGATACGATGTGGTAATAGTAGATAACTTATCCACTGGAAAAAAAGAAAACAAAAATCCAAAGGCGAAATTATATGTGTGTGATATTTGCAAGGAAGAATTGGAAGATATATTTGAAAAGGAAAGACCTGACATTGTCAATCACCATGCCGCACAGATATCTGTGCCATTATCTGTTGAAGACCCCCTCTATGATGCAGAGGTAAATATAAAGGGGATTATCAGGTTACTTCTTCTTTCGGTAAAATACAAGGTTAATAAATTTATTTTTGCATCAACAGGAGGCGCTATATACGGCGAGGCAGATGTAGTTCCCACGGGTGAAGACTACATACCTGAGCCAGCATCACCATACGCCATATCAAAGCTTTCAGGTGAAAAATATATAAGTTTTTTTTATAATCAGTACGGCCTTGATTACACTGTTTTAAGATACAGTAATGTTTATGGCCCCAGACAGATCCCTCACGGAGAGGCAGGGGTTGTAGCGATTTTTACAGAAAAGCTTATTGCTGGTATCCATCCAACCCTCAACCATTTTCCAGATGCACCACAGGGTATGATAAGGGACTACTGCTATGTAAATGACATAGCAAGGGCAAATATTATAGCCACAGAAAACAAGAAGAGGGGGATTTTCAATATTGGAACAGGAAAAGGCACAACAACAATTGTTTTGTATAAGGAAATAGTTAAAATTTTGAGAAAAAAAGGTGTATTCATTCCAGATGACTTTGATGAACCGCAAAGGGCTTTGGCAAGACCAGGAGATATAAAGGTAAGCACTTTAAATGTTCAAAAGGCAAAATTAGAGTTGGGTTGGGAGGCAGCATATGATATTTCAAAAGGCCTATCGGAGACTGTAGACTGGTATCTGAACAGATGAAAATAAAGATATTGGGGACAGGCACATCCATTCCCACCCTTACAAGACTTTCATCCTCATATCTTGTAATAACAAAGGGAAAGCACATCCTTGTGGATATAGGCCCTTCTGTTGTAAGGAGGCTTCTTGAATTCGGATATGCTGTAAATGACATTGATGCGGTGCTTCTTACCCATTTCCATGTAGACCATACAGCAGACTTATCGACCCTTCTTTTTGCATGTAATTATGGTATTGAGCCAAGATATAAACCCCTTTTGCTTTTAGGAGGGTTAGGCCTTAAAAGATTTTTTAAGACCATGGCATCCATTTATCCATGGATAAAACCAAATTATTATGAACTAATTTTAAAAACCCTTTCGCATGGTGAATATTTTTATGACAACATTCTGATAAAAACCATAAGGGTTAATCACAACAGGGAAAGCATAGCCATAAAGATAACAGATAGAAAAAGCGTTGTGTTTTCAGGGGATACCTCATTTTCGAAGAATCTTATAAAACTTGCCCATAATACTGATCTGCTGATCGCTGAGTGCTCATTTCCTGAAAGGGTTGTAAAAGGTCATCTCAATCTTAAATCCCTTCAGAAGATTATTGAAAAGGCAAAACCAAAAAAAGTGATACTCTCCCATCTGTATCCTGACTGGGATGCATATAGAGGGGTTCTTAATGAACCGTGTCTTATAGGGGAGGATGGGATGGAATTAGAGATTTAAAGTAGCATATTTTTAGCTAAATTTTTTAACTATGCTTTATTTTATAAAATATTAAATTTAAAGGAATAGTATCCCTTACAGTATTAAATTTTAAGAGAGATCGAAGATTTGGATCCTAAATTAAAAGTAGTCTTTCTTTCCATTATCAAGGAGATTGAAAAAGATGTAAAAAAACAGTTTAAAATGGTGATCTCGAGGATTTAAAAGAGATTATGACTAAACTCGGGGAAAATGTATATGAACTTGCAGAGGCCCAGAAGAGAACTGAAGAAGAATTAAAAAAACTTTAGGAAACTTCACGCAGCAGTTTTTTATAAACTCTAAGATAAGGTTTTTACATACCTTAAAGATTTTGCATGGATTGAATTTGCTCTAACGGCAAGTTCTATTACGGTTATTATTTCGAACTTACATATAGAAAATAGATCAATAAAACCCAATACTTAAACCTAACACTATAAAATTTTAAAAATCACCTTTTGATCATAGATTTGCTTTTTTGTTTAAAATAATTATATCATCCATCTTTTCATAATCATATTTTTTAGAACCTTCAAGTTCAGCTATAAGTTTATCATCAAATCCTTTCGCTATTATAACAAACATACCGTTCTGTTTGAGATATGATGAGCCTCTTTTTATATATGCCTTTGTCATCTCTATGACAGGAAATTCATTTTCCCATAGATAGATAAGCCCTGGTTGTATAAAGATCATATCAAATGCTTCGTTCATTAAAAAGGGAAACTCAATTTCAAAATGAAAGAAACTATTTCTCTTTGCAACATTTTTTGCCTCTTTATACCATTCTGTTTTTCTTATTGTTTCCCAGTATGATTCGTCTTCATCGAGGTTTATAAGAAGGTTCTGGATTTTTTTTCTTTCTATTCCTGTTATAAAGTACCCGGCAGTTATGATATCCATGGAATCCTTAATCCTGTCCAAGTATTTTTTAATTTTTAATTCAAGTACTTTTTTTTCTTCAAGGTCTTCTTTAATTCTATCCGAAAGCATAGAATATTGTTTATACATGTGTCTTAATTCTGTTATGATTTCCTGTGGATTTTTACTGAACAGGCCCATCTGGTTTTTTATATCTATATGTTTTGCCATATCTCTCAGAGACATACCTATTAATGGGTTGCCTATTTTACAATGTTTGAGATTGAAACCAAATCTTTTTGAGAGGCCGTCTTGCATCATATCATAAACAATATGTGAACGTTCAACACCATATAACACATTATCAAGGATGTATTTTTTTAAAGCCTTTTCGTCTTCCCATTCCGCTACAAAGGTATTTTTTTCACTGTAGGGGACTATAAAGGATTTATATGCCAGTCCCTCAACAATAGTGGATATTACCAGGCCAAAATTTGGGGTCATATCGAGTACTTTTAGATTAAGCAATGTTTCTTTTGTGTATCTTTTGTCTTTAAAATATCTGTCAAGAATGCTTTGGATATCTATGCCTGATTGTTTACTATTAAAAGAGAAGACATAGGTGAATATATAGGGGGCAAGATATGGATTAACAATATCTGTCTTCACAGGTGTTTTAAGGTTTAACCTCACATTTTTTTCTTTTAAATATGTTTCAGTTTCAGTTAAATTTCCGTTTTCGAATATTTCACGGTAAGTATCATATATCACGGGATATACATCCACCTTTTTTTCTTTTCCTTTTACACCTTTAATGAGTGTGTCTTTTTTTATCTTTAGAAGGTGTAGGAGGTCTTTTCTTTCTTCTTCTAAAAGTTCAGGGATATTTTTTAATAGACCTTGTGGTGAAAAAAGGTGATAAAAAAGATGGAATGGCATTATGTCATCCTCTGCACGGGGGTATTCAAGGTCGATCTCGATAAGCGTTTCTTCAAAATCATTAGGTTTTTTGATAAGCACCCAGTTTCTTCCGTTTGTTAGAACACCCCAGGGTGTCTTTGTCTTTTTCATGATATAGAGGGTTTGAAAGATGGGGATTCTATTTTCAAACTCAAGATAAAAACCGCTTATGCCTTTTTCCAGGGTTCTGCCATATCTTTTGATGAATATTATGGCGATGGTGCGTTTATAATACTCCTCTGTTCCCCATAGCTTGGATGCCTCGAGCCTTACTTCCTCTGTTTCAAATATCGCCAAATCAGGTGATTTTACATGGTCTTCAAAAAATTTGGGTTTTGATTCATAGGAAAAACCCAGCAACTTTAAGATGGGCTTAACAAGATGAATCTCCGTATGGATTTCGCTGGCAAATCTTTTTTTATCTTCAAAATTATTAAGCAATTCGTTAATACTGCTATAGATCTCTGGATTACTGGGCATGGAAAGAATCTTTTCAATGCCAGACGGAGACAGAAGTGTATTTCTCAATATAGAAGGGTGCATGTTTTGAAGATAATAATAGATTGGATTTATTTAGTCAAGAAATGGGATGTCTTTTTCTTCTTTGTCTATCCCCATGTCCTGAATGCGTTTTAGCTCTTTGAGTTTCATCTTGATGATTATGATAAGACCAATGATGCCAATCCAGAATAGGATGAGGTTTTGATATATGATAAACTGGTCATATGGTACAGATGGAAATACCTCAATCTTTTCCTCTGCGAAAAGAACCATTTCACCTGAAAAAATAATTGTAATAAAAAAAACAAGGCATCTCATTAATTTACTGGTGATTTTTTTCATAAAATTTGCCATCTCTTTCATTTTTCACCTAAGTGAGAAATCCTATTATAGTCATTATGATAAAATATGCAGTATACAGAATGCCAATCCATGTAAATACAGTGCTTTTTTCACCTCTTGCAGACTTTCTATCAAAGAAAGGGATCAGCAAGAAAAATAAAATGCCGAGGGAAATCAAAATAATGGCAATCATCTCACCATTTAAACCCATAATGTCACCGGGAAAAAGTTTTAATGTCTGAAATAGAAAGAGGAAATACCATTCAGGTTTTATATTTTCCGGTGGTGCTGCAAGGGGATCTGCCTTCTTGCCTATCTCTGGAGGGAATAGTACCGAAAGG
>JAOAFK010000187.1 GCA_026416315.1 Syntrophorhabdaceae bacterium
TTTCATTTCCCTGAAGTTAGAAATCGTTTTTTCTATATCGGCATTAAGATTTTTCTTATTAAACTCATTCGAAGCACCAATAAAAAAAACTACTTTTTTAATACCAGAAATAATTGCCCTTTCAAGCCCCTTAAGGGTAGGGACAAGAGCGGAATAAACTACATTTTCCTTTTTCTGAAGCAAAGAGATTAGCTTCTCGGCATCAGAAAGCTGGGGAATTGCCTTTGGACTGACAAAGGATGTAACCTCCAACTCCCTAATTCCGGAATCCACAAGTAGTTTTACAAACTCCCCTTTAATATCCGTAGGAATGAATTTCTCAATATTCTGTATACCATCTCTTGGCCCAACTTCAATAATATAAATTTTCTCTCTATCCATTAATATCTCCGGAAAAATTACTATGGTGGAATATTATAATATTGCTACTTAATACTTTCAATCTATTATTTACGACACATAGAGGTCTTTGTCCTTTATAATTTTCCACTTTTAAAAATTCTTAAGACCTCTAAAATTAAAAAAGTGTCGAAAGAGCCAAAACTTTTAAAAAAAACTTCCTATTAAAAGATAGTTTTTTACATATTTTTCAAACATAAACTATTTCGTATATATCATTAATTTCTCTTCGAAGAATTCCCCAGCTCTATGTTCTCCTTTCCCTACAATTTTTATTCCCCTTGTTTTATCACCTATCTCTTTACTTTTTACAAGATAGACACTTTCGGCCCTTTCAAGCTCAATTCCGCCAAGCTGAGAGGTGCTTGCATAAATGATAATATTTTCCTCTCCAAAAGGTGGTGTTACCTCAAGCTCAAACCTGTCTGGTCCCGATGGTATCTCATAAACTACTCCACCCTGAAAATAGTTGTCTTCTCTATAAGGGTTTGGCAAAATCTGTATTAAATTCCCATCGGCCTGTTTGTATAAAATTCTTGCATAAAAGGGCTTGTTACCCTTGAAATAAATTTTTATTTTCTCTCCCTTTTTAAACTCTCCTTTCTCAGTCCAAACCTTAACTTTCAGCGGTAGAGAGGGATCATCAAGATCCTTTGCTTCAGCAATCCTTTTCATAGCCTTTTCATCGGGTATAACCTCTGCCTTGATCTTAACCCTGTAGCAATCACCAATCTTAGGTGGCTCGCTGTCCCATTTTCCGGAAGATGAAAGAATCTTAACTGTTGCATTAGCATATGCATTCACTATATCCTTTTGAAGCTCAAAATCTTTAACCTGAGTTTCTGCCTGAACATAGGTTGCCACCTGTTCAATAGCCTTTTTTTTAGCATCCTGAAGTGCCATCTCCTCAGTCTGTCTTTTTGTCCTATCCTCTCCCATACAGGCATAGCCCTCTGACTCAGTAATAGATGACTGAGATGCAAAAATAGGAGAATATAAGAGCAACAATGTCATAAGCCCATAAAATAATCTTGAAATTTTAAACCTATCAAAAAATTTAATCACCATTAAGTGTTTGTGCGCCATTGTTTATCTCCTAATTTTAAATTTCAATGAAAAATTCTTTACAGACAATTGAGTTTTTTCCATTGACCCTTCCGCCCTTTTACTGCTATCCTCATCTCACTGCCACTGGAAAGTCTGGCACTGTCTGGGGTTTTGTTGTTACTGGTGTCTGTTTTCCTTTTGTGAGCTCCTTTACTCTTTCTGCAATGTAGGCATCAAGCATATTAACTGTAATCTTACCTTTACCAAGAAGGTCTGCCTTGCCACCAATACCTTCTACCAATGCCTTCGTAAATGCTCCATTTCCCCATTGAGGGTCCTCGAGGGAGTACTGCCTTCCTGTTGAAGAGGCAAAGACAACTACTCCATTTTCTGCACTGGTTAACTCATTTATTATGCCTGTTATGTCAGGTACTGACCTCTTTCCCATAACTCCACCCGAATGGCAGGTATCAACAAACATTACCACCTTTCCAGCAATGGATGATACTGTGTTCTTTATCTCTGAAAAGGCAATGCCTGTTCTTTTGAGTTTTTCAAGGTCTGCGTTCTGTGGTAAGAAATAGTAAATCCCTGCAGTGTCATTTACTCCGTGTCCTGCTATAAAGAGCATTACTATGTCCTTACTCGTTGTCTCCCTCTGGAGCCACTCAAGTCCGTCAAGTATCTCATCCTTTGTTGCCTTCTCATCTGTAAGAAGTTTAATCTTTACATCTTCATAAAGCTTTCCTTTCTGAGTTGTCATCACTTTTACAAAGTCCTCTGCATCCTTATGGGCAAACTTTAGCCACAAAGATTCATCCTTGTATCTGCTTACCCCTATAGCAAGTATGTAAAGCTTTGGCTTTACTATGTATTCCTCTTTCTTGCCTGCCCAGTATAGCCTTACTGTTGATGGCACACTGGCTGTGTATTTGTTTTCTGCTATTAGGCTTAGCTCAAAGTCCCTCTCAGGAATCATAATTGTTAACTCACCAACCTCTCCATCCTTTGGTTTTATGGTAACTCCCCTTTGTTGTGATACAGGTCTTCCATCAATGAGCACCTTTATACCAGTTACAGGCTCTCCTGAGGGATTTCTTATAGAGTATCTCACTGTAATCTCATTTTTAATTATCTTTGAACCATCAGATGGCGAGAGGATTGTTATTACAGGTGGAAGTATGTCTTTTATTGATGCTTCTGTCTTCTTTCTACCAGACTCTTCATTAGCAAGGGCTATTGCCTTATCCTCATCATAGGTCTCAAAAAGTTTTGCTATTATGTCAGGTCTATAAAATCTATCCCTGAAACGGGATGCAGGAAAGAAGTCTGCTTCTTTGTCTTTACCGTTGTTTAGATGCCAACCAACAATTTCCTCTGCGCCTATACTTGATGCATAATATCCTTTTTGTGTCCAGATTATCCATCTCTTTTTGTCCTTATGAGGAAAGAATGAGAGCAATTCTTGTCCATCAGACATCCTGAACCATCTGATAGT
>JAOAFK010000200.1 GCA_026416315.1 Syntrophorhabdaceae bacterium
CTTGAATCTGAAGGTGCAGAAATTGTATTTATAGATTCAATGAAAGATGTCTTACCCCATGATATAGATGGTCTGTATATAGGCGGAGGATTTCCTGAATTATACTGTGATGCCATTTCAAGAAATAAGCTACTTTTAAAACAGTTAGAGCAAGCTATTGAAAATTTTATGCCTGTCTACAGTGAGTGTGGAGGGCTTATGTATCTAAGTAAAGGCATAAAAAAAGCCGGAAGGATCTTTGAAATGGTTGGTATCATCCCGTCATTGGTGGAAATTAAGAGCAAACCCCAGGGCCATGGTTATGTCGTCGCAGAGGTGATAAAAGAGAACCCTTTCTTTAAAAAACAAACAGTGATAAAGGGTCATGAATTCCATTATTCAACCCTCACAGATACAAAAGGATTGAACTTTGCTTTGAAGGTTAAAAGGGGGTATGGAATAGATGGAAAATTCGATGGGATCGTCTATAAAAACATGTTTGCATCGTATATGCATATACACGCCTTAAGTGTTTTAGGATGGGCTAAAAATTTTGTAAAGGCAGCAAAAGAATATAAAAATAGATGTTTTTATACAGATGTATTTCAAAAAAAGGGGGTGTATTCCCATGTCAGATGAGAAACAGATAGTGCAGTGCCCTGTGTGTCATATGGAGATAGAGATTGGTTCTCAGGTGGCAAAATTATACGGTGCTGTGAGGGCCGCTCCCAGGGCACAGACAAGTTTTGAAGGCAAAGATTATTTTTTTTGCTGTAAGGCATGTAAAAAGAAATTTGATGAAGACCCGAAAAGATATATTAAGAAATAAGGGAGGGAAGAATTATGGCAAAGACAGTTCTCGGCAACATTGAAATCGAGGTCGATGAGGACGGTTTCATCCAGGAACCAGAAAAATGGAATAAGGCTATTGCTGAAGACCTTGCAAAACTTGAGAATGCTTATCCCATGACAGAAGAACATTGGAAGGTGGTGAACTACTTGAGGGATTACTATCTAAAATATGAGATAGCACCACCTATCAGGATGCTTGTAAAACAGACAGGTTTTGACCTGAAAAAGATATACGAACTCTTTCCCTCGGGACCTGCAAAAGGGGCGTGTAAGATTGCAGGACTACCTAAACCAACAGGGTGTGTGTAATTTGTCAAAGGCAAAAACAAAAAGGTTAAGGGGGGTTTGTGAACCCTTAACCTTTATATGCATTTAGCCACTTAAGATATTTATGAGCACCTTCCTTGCCTTATTTACATACCTTTCTTATGGTTTTATCATAGGGGCCTATACTGTAAAAATCATAAAATACCTGAAACTGCCCTTGCACCTTAGATGGGAACTCTACCCTGTGATACATGAAGAACGTTTTCAAAATGGTGGCTCATGTTATGAAATAGTTGAATGGTGGAAATACCCAAGTAAAAAAAGACCATTAAAGGGATTTTTTTGCCTTTTGAAAGGATATTTTACTCTAAATGACTATTTTAAGAAAAATATTTTTTACTGGACAGGTCTTTTTCCCTGGCATATGGGTTTTATATTGATTATTACATTTCATATCCTGTGTTTTATAGGTGCAATATGCGCAGCACATGGGGTGGAAGTTTCATTAAGGTCACCTTTTTTAACAGGCAGGACAATATTTTATCTCACCCTTATTACAGGTGTGGTAAGTTTTATCACAGGCACTGCAGGTAGTATTATAGTGTTTTTAAACAGATGGATTGATAAAGACTTAAAAAAATACGCCACGTGGATGAATTATTTCACATATATATTTACCTTTTTTGTATTCTTAACAGGTATTTATTCCTGGTATTTTGACTTGTATTTTACTGAATACAGGAAATTCTGGATGGGCCTTATACAATTCAATTTTGTTTCAGTGGAAACGCCTACCATGGTCCATATAATTATCTTCAACCTCTTTCTCATATATCTTCCTTTTACCCGTTCACTCCACTATATTACCCGTTTCTTTGCCTTTTATCTCATAAGATGGGACGATACACCCAATATAAAGGGTAGTGAGATGGAAAAAAGGATCGCTGCTCAGCTAAATTACACATTAGATTGGTCAGCCCCTCATATATCAAAAGGAAAAACATGGATAGAGCAGTTATGATGGCAAAACTCAATAAACTCTATGAACTCAATAAACTCCCTTATGAACATCAATGACATCAGTAAAAACACAGAACAACTCATCACATTACAACCTGATGATCTAATCCCCCTTCCCCATCCCTTTGAGAGGTCAGAAAAAGAACCATTTATAAGGCCCCTCAGAGAAGACCAGAAGGAAAGATTTGAGGCATCCTTAGACGGTGTTATTGCCTTAGGCATACCAAAGCCTAAAAATAAGGAAGAAGAGGATCTTCTTGTTAAAAGATTTTTATCAGGCCTTGAGAAGCTTTTAACACAAAAAAATAACTGGACATTTTTAATGCCCCTTATCCACTCCCTTGAATACTGCGTGAAATGTCAGATATGTAATGATGCATGCCCTACTTACATTGCCTCTGGAAAAAAAGAGATATATAGACCCACATTAAGACCTGAGATATTAAGAAGGGTCATAAATAAATACATAAAAAAAAGACCGAAAATACTCCTAAAACTCACGGATAGCGACATAGAACTCAACTGGTGCCTTGTGGCAAGATTAGGGGAGCTGGCATATCGTTGCACCCTGTGCAGAAAGTGTGCCCAGGTATGTCCCTTGGGGGTGGATAATGCCCTTATAAGCCATGAGATAAGGAAGATATTCAGTCAGGAGATGGGCATAGCACCTAAAGAACTCCATGAATCAGGCACTATGCAGCAACTAAAAACAGGCTCTTCAACAGGTATAACCCCAAAGGCGCTCATGAATATCATAGAATTCATGGAGGAGGAGATTGAAGAAAAAACAGGTAAAAAGATAAAGATCCCGGTGGACAAAGAGGGTGCTGAGTTGCTCCTTGTTCACAACGCAGGGGAGTTTATGTCCTGGCCTGAAAACACCATCGCCTTTGCCATAATATTCGATATAGCAGGTATAGACTGGACCCTATCCAGTGAGCTTTCAGGATACGATGCAGTAAATTATGGCGTATGGTATGATGATGTCCAGTTTGCTCGTATAGCAGTGAGGCACGCCGAGATTGCAAGGTCACTGAAGGTAAAAAAGATAAATGTGGGTGAGTGCGGTCATGCCCATAAGGCCATGATAGTTATAGCGGATAGGATATTAACAGGGGATTTAAATATCCCAAGAGAAAGTGCGATTCCTCTCCTTGCTGATATCGTGTTAAATGAAAAGATTAAGCTTGATCCTTCAAAAAACAACTTTGCCGTGACCCTTCATGACCCCTGTAATATGGTGAGGCTTATGGGGATTGTGGAGCCCCAGAGGCAGATTTTGAGAAAGATTTGTCCCCAGTTTAGAGAAATGGATCCCCATGGAGTTGAAAATTATTGCTGTGGAGGCGGCAGCGGCTTTGCCATCATGCAGTCCATGAATTTTCCTGATTGGAGAAATGTTATATCAGGAAGGATGAAATTGAAACAGATACTCGATGTTTTTCAGGATGTTATTTCCCCTGATATAAAAAAATATGTATGCGCACCGTGCTCGAACTGTAAAGGCCAGATGCGAGACCTCTTTGCCTTTTATAATGTCTTTGAGAGATGTAATATACTTTATGGTGGTCTTGTAGAGTTG
>JAOAFK010000207.1 GCA_026416315.1 Syntrophorhabdaceae bacterium
GAGCAGGCACACATAAAGGATGTGGTGTCTTTTTTAAGGGTTATGGTGAACAACAGGGATGAGCTTTCATGGAAGAGACTCCTTAACCTTTTCCCTAAAATTGGTAAACGGACAGCAGAGCAGATTTTTGATTTCATAAAAGCAAAGGACAACCCTTTAGATATGCTCATCACAAAAAAAATAGGGGAAGAAATGAAAAAGCTTCCCAAAGATAACATCAATTTGTGGTCAAGACTTTTTAAAGAACTCTCTGAGTTATACGAAAAAGAGGCAATAGGAGATATGATTTCCTGTGTTCTCAAATACGGTTATACAGAATATCTAAAATACAACTATCCTAATTTTGAATCAAGGCTTGAAGATATAGGCCAGCTTATCAATTTTTCCACAAAATACCATTCTCTTGAGACCTTTTTGAATGAATTGTCCTTAATGAGTGGCATAAGCGGAGAAGATATAATAACTGCAGATAGAGACGATGAAAGGGTTATTTTAAGCACGATTCATCAGGCAAAAGGGCTTGAATGGAAGGTTGTGTTTCTTATATGGTGTGCTGAAGGAAGGTTTCCCAATCCAAAATCCATAGAGGAAGGTAACATTGAAGAGGAAAGGCGACTTTTCTATGTGGCCATAACCCGTGCAATGGATGAACTTTATCTGTGCTATCCCCTTATTTCATATGATAAACAAGCAGGTCACATAATACTGAAACCTTCTCGCTTTATAACAGAGCTGAAAAAAAATACTTATGAGGAATGGCAGGTCTCGAATTAATTTATAAATACCTTTTTATATCTCCCCATCTCTTCCAATGCCCTTCCTGCACCGAGAACAACAGAGAGTAATGGTTCGTCCACCACCTTGACCCTAATATCCGTTTCTGCCTCTATCCTCTTATCGAGACCCCTTAACAATGCCCCACCACCAGTTAATACCATTCCTGAATCGTTCAGGTCAGAGACAAATTCTGGTGGCAGTTTTTCGAGCATCCGTTTTACTGCATCCACTATGGCAGACACAGGTTCTTCAATTGCCTCCATCACTTCATCTGTTGTGATTTTTACACTCTTCGGTATACCTGTTACGAGATCCTTTCCTACGACATTGAAGGTTTTTTTCTCTCCTTCGGGATAACGGGCAGAAGAGGCGTCTATCTTTAATTTTTCTGCTGCTATGGTACCTATGGATATCTGATATTTTTTCTGTAGATATCTAACAATGGATTCATCCATTTCGTCACCAGCAACCCTTAAGGATTCACTGTAGGCAGTGGCAGAAAGGCTTATGACAGCAACTTCTGTTGTTCCACCTCCTATATCCACAACCATATTTCCTTTGGGAAGTTCAATGGGCAAATCCGAACCAATGGCTGCTGCCATGGGTTCTTCAATGAGGTATACATCCTTTATACCCACCTGGATGCATGCGTCTATAACAGCCTTTTTTTCCACCTGGGTAATACCCGATGGGACTCCCACGACCATCTTCGGTTTTGATATCTTTCTATCCTTTCTGACAAAATTGAGAAAATATTTTATCATGGCCTTTGCCACATCAAAATCTGCTATCACACCGTCTTTTAATGGCCTCATGGCCTCTATATTTGGAGGGGTTCTGCCGATGTATTCCTTTGCCTCTTTACCAACTGCTATTACCCTTCCGGTATTTTTTTCAATGGCGACAACAGACGGTTCGTTCAATACTATGCCCTCTCCTTTCATATAGATAAGGGTATTGGCAGTGCCTAAATCCATGGCAAATTGGGTAGAGAAAAAACCGAATAATTTTTTTAAAAAATCCATAACCCCTCCCAGTGTTTTTTATTTATTTTCATCATATCTTTGTATTATCAGCTATGGATAAAAGTTCCCATAGATCCTTTGAATCCTCTGGAAAAAATGCAATGCCCGATTCTATAATGTTATCCATATCAAATCTCTTTTCTTCAGAGACATTTTTGTAAACTATTTTATTCAGTACCTTTATGGCATTTTTTGTTCCGGATCTGTCATGAATACCAATCAATGCATAGAAATGTCCACCATTTTTACGGGTTATGATGGCATTGTTACCTAAACATTGTCTAATCATATTAAACACCTTTTTTAAAAACATATCCGTATTGTATATGCCTATTGTTTTATTAAAGCTCTCCACTATTTTAAGTCTAATGGACACAACAGATAATCTTTTTTCTTTTTTTATCTCTTCTTCAAGCATCTTAAGAAACTTTGAAAAAAATAAGGCACCTGTTACAGGTTCATAGTTTTTCACCCTATCGTATGCCTTCTTTGTCAGAAAAGATGAATAATAAAGAGAGAGAAACATTGATATATCTCTTAAAATATTGATGGCCTTTTCCTTCAGTCTATTATTTGATAGAGAAACAATGCCTAATACCCCAAAAGGGATATCATCAGTTATAAGGGGAAAGCCAAAAAACTGTCTTGCCTTTATGGACTCTTCATAAAAAAATAGAGGTTTTTCCTTAAAAAAACCACTGTCAAAGGGCAATAACAATTCCCTGCCCCCATCTAATACCATAGCGGAAATACAGTTTTTTTTAAAACACATTTTATTGAGATAATTCTGTTCAGATGCGCCTAATAACTCATGAATCACCATATTTTCGTTCTGTTCTATGCCAACAAAGCATATGTCTCCCCCTGAGATGTGGACACACTCTTTTAATATGTCTTTAACAGAAATTCTTGAGCTTAAAAGATAATTAAACAGTGTAAATATTCGCTTCTCTGAATTTAGCTCCTCTATTTTCTCCTCTGCCTCTAAATATTTTCTTTCTTTCTCGATTTCTTCTAATATTGCTGCGGCAAAACCACTTAAAATCCTCTTCTCCTTATCTGTAAAAACCCATTTTTTTTTGCTATCCACTACTATAACCCCTTCTGTTCCCATAGGATATCCCATAAAGGATTTTATTTCCTCAGCACTGGAATAATAACCTAATGCACTTTCATCTTTATCAAAATTGGGTATGATAAGGGGTTGACTGTGTTTTATAACCCAACCTGGAAGTGTTCCTTCAATGGAGAGCAATCTGTTTTTATCAAAACCCCTTGAAAAAGTTACAGATGAGATGCATTTTAAATGTTTTTGGTCTCTTATATACACGGCAACAGTAAATGCCTCGTATACATTAAAGATAAGCTGTGTAAATCTATCTATGGAATTCATCGTCAGAATAAATCAACTATTTAATAGATCTCCATATTTATACTCTTCAAAGCCAATACCACCTGAAATGCCATGTTTCTCCATAATCCTGCAGAAATTGCATTTTTCGCCTGCTGTGGGATAACCACATAAATTGCAATATTTCATCTCCCTTTGAGTTTTCTCCAATTTTAGCCTGCGGGTAAATTTTAAATATCCCTTTAAAAATTGCAGTTTTGTCCCTGGGGACTCATCTTCGATTCTATTTAATATCTCTTTATATAAGAGAGATTTAGCACCAACTGAAAAGGGGCATTCATCATGGATATAGTCAATACCAGATAGAATGGCATATGCTGCCATCTCCCTTTCAGAACATAAAAATAAGGGCTTTATCTTTTTTGATAAGTGTCCCTCCTCTTCTTTGAGTTCAACACCCTTTTTCCACAGATATTCTTCCTTCCAGTATAAAAAATTTCCCAGCAATGCTGATGCCTCATCGTCAAGATTATGACCTGTGACCATTACATTATAGCCCTTGTCAAGGCATGCCCTGTTCATAATATATCTTTTTATCATACCACAGGCCGAACAGGTTGTTCTCTTTATCTTTTTTGAAATCATATCTATACCTTTTCCCATGGCATCCTTTAAATGGAATATATAAACTGGTCTTTTAATCATATCAGACATTTTTTTTACCTTTTCAAGAGAAAGGTCAGAATAACCCTCGATGCCAAGATGGATATACATCCCATCTGCATGGTATCCGAGTCTGTTTAGAATATACCAGAGTGACAGGCTATCTTTTCCTCCTGAGACAGCTACAAGGAGCCTATCATTACTATCTATCAATCGATATCCATTTATTGTTTTTAAAACCCTGTTCTCAAGGAATGATATAAAATCCCGTGCACACAGGGCACTGTTATATGCCCTTAAACTTATAACTGCATCTTGTCTGCATACCTTGCACTTCAACCGCCTGATACCACCTTTACGAGTTTTATTTCATCACCATCTTTCAACCTGTAATCTTCTGTAACAAGCCTTCCATTAACGATTACAAGGTATGATTCCCTGTTTAAAGATAACCTTTCAAAAAGTTTTAACACCGATGTCACCTTTTCTACTGTAATTTTTTTTCCGTCAAGTTCAACGACCATTGGAATGTAATATCATATCATTTCAGATAATGTCAAAGTGTGTTAGAAAAATTCCTTTAATATCTCATTAATAGAATCCAACCACTTTTCAGTAAAAACCTCGTGGTCTATGAGAGGACTTTCTTTTAAAAAGGGTACCCTATCCTCAAAACTCAAGCGATTGTTTCGATATATTAAACCGATGGGTATTTTTTCTCCCCATTCAAGGGATTTCTCAAAGGCAGCTATTCTCTCTTCGGGATTATATTCTTTGTTTAAATAATAAATCCTTTTTCTATACCAGTCGTAGGTGTTGATTTTATTAAATGTTACACAGGGCTGCAATATGTCAAGGAATGCAAAACCTTTGTGATTTATCGCTTCTTTCATCATGGATTTCAGGTGTTCTATATCTCCCGCAAAACTCCTTGCCACAAAACTCGCATCAAGGGCTATGGCCAAGGCAACGGGGTTCAACTGTTCAGAGAGCACTCCAAAAGGCTGATTTTTTGTAATCATACCTTCCATGCTTGTAGGAGAGGCCTGGCCTTTTGTTAATCCGTATATCTGATTGTCATGAACAAATAATTTAACACCTATATTTCGCCTTATGGCATGGATAAGATGGTTGCCTCCTTCACCATAGCAATCACC
>JAOAFK010000128.1 GCA_026416315.1 Syntrophorhabdaceae bacterium
TAGACTAACAGGTGCATTAAAAAAGGAAAAAAAAATACTCACCCTCACAAAGAAGGGCCAATACTATTGGGTTATAATGATGAGGGAATTTTTTATCGGTGTAAATAACTTCAGGGATTATTGTCGTTCCATGCTTAATTCTTAATATAATTACCAAAACCCATAAAACTTATAAAATTTCATTGATAGCTTTTAGCAAAGCATCAGTTGATATAGGTTTGACGATGAATCTTACATTTTTGTCTTCTATAGGTATCTTAGAAAACATATCCTTATCGTAGCCGCTCATAAAGATAAACTTTGCATCTTTATCCATTGATTTTATTACATTGTATGCATCGATGCCGCTCTTTTTAGGCATAATCACATCTGTGATTATGAGTTCAACTCCACCTTTTTCTTTAAAAATTTCGATAAGTTTTTCACCGTCCTCTGCTTCTAATACCCTGAATCCATAATATTCAAGTACATCTTTTAAGAATCCTCTTATATTTTCATCATCTTCTCCTACAAGAATTGTACCAGTAGCTTTCGAAAAAACAACTTCTTCTTTTTCTTCTTCTTTTGCTGGAATGTTTACTAGGGGGAGGTAGACATTAAATGTTGCCCCGTTTCCTGGACTACTTTCAACTGTTATGTATCCATTGTGTTGTTTCACAATACCGTATACACTTGCAAGACCAAGTCCTGTGCCTTTACCTGGTTCTTTTGTAGTAAAAAAGGGGTCAAAAATCTTTCCCATTATCTCTTTATCTATACCTACGCCAGTATCTGATACACTAATTAAGGCATAGTCTCCCTTTTTACCAAAGCCATTTTTTTATAAATTCCTCATCTATATAAGCAGTATCAATTTTTATTGTAAATACCCCTCCATCTGGCATGGCATCTCTGGCATTGGTGGTAAGATTAAACAGGATTTGATTGAGTTGAGTTTTGTCTGCCATAACAACAGGATTTTTCATAGAAGGGGTAAATTTAATATCTATATTTTCAGTTAATAGCCTTTTTAATATCTTTTTTGCCTGTTCAACCTCAACATTTAAATCCGTTGGCTCAAGTTTTATTGGCTGTTGCCTGCTAAAGGCAAGAAGACTCTTGACAAGGTCAGCCATCTTCTCAGAAACAGATAAAATCTGATTAATATATCGCTGTAAATCTGGCTTTCCACTTAATTTAATCTTTAAAATAGATGAATATCCAGTTACAGCGGTTAAAAAATTATTAAAGTCATGGGCAATACCACCTGTTAGTGTCCCTAATGCTTCCATCTTCTGGGCATGGTTGTATTGCTGTCTTAATCTTTCAAGTTCTTCTTCTTTTTTCTTCCTATCAGTTATATCCTCAACTGTTGCTTGAATATACACGATGTTGCGCTCTTCGTCATAAATACCAGACATACTTAAATTCCCCCATGCCTTCGTCCCATCTTTTCCAACCCCTACTGCTTCATACCCTACAATGCTTTTACCGCTTTTTAATGTTTCAATGACCTTCTCTCTATCCTTAGGATCCGCATATAACTGTGTT
>JAOAFK010000132.1 GCA_026416315.1 Syntrophorhabdaceae bacterium
ATAATATAACAAAGGCATTAACCAGGGTAGGGGAGCAATTGAAAAAACAGAGGTTGTTAAAAGAGGAGATAGCAGAGTCACAGGCTAAAAAAGATGAAGCTCCAGTAGTTAAAGAAGCGATTATGCCAAAACAGGAAGAAGCTGTAAAAGAAGATGAAAAACCTACAAAAAAACAAGATGAAAAATCAAAAAAAACGAAGACAAGGAGGCCATCAAAATGAAGAAACATTTTATTATTCTTCTGATTTCATGCGTTTTTATAGGTATTTTAATGTCTGGCTGTGAAAAGCCTCAAGTGGCTAAATGCACCCTTCCTGAAGATAATCCCCAGCACCATTATGTAAGGGGCATGGAGGCAATTGAGCAGGGTAGACTTGATGTGGCAAAAGAAAAATTTGAAAGGACATTATACTGTGATGAAACATTCTATCCTGCCTACGGTGGTCTTGCGATAATCTCTGCATATAAGGTAGTACAGCAAAAAGACCCTGGGTACAGTGCTGTGGATAGAAAAAGGGCAATAGATTATGTGGAAAACAAAAGCGCTAAGGCAATAACAGAGGAAGATAAATTTGACCATTTTATATCAGTAATCAGGGTTGATACCATAATGGATGGCACTGATTGGCTTGATAAGGCAGAGAGCGCCTATAGAATGGCAAAAGATTTAAAGGTGGACGAAAGAAAGCTCTATTATTATCAGGGTGTTGAAGCCCTGGATTATTTTATGGGTCTTGCCTATGTGGAGGCAATGGAATTTCAGAAGGCAAGGGAAAAGTTTGCAGCAGTGCTCAATGCAAAAAGAGAAGGCAAGTGGCATGAAAAGGCAGATAAGGCATGGAAGAAGATGGACAAAATTGTTCAGGCTATGGCAGGTATCACAGTAGGTAATGTGGGAAAAAAGATAGCAATAAAAGACTCAATTACAAGGGCAGACCTTGCAGCACTTCTTGTAGATGAATTGAAAATTGATAAACTTTTTGCAGGGAGAATACCTGTTCAGTCCCAGCTTGATAGAATGAAACCTGAATTTACACCTGCAGATATGATGAACCATCCTTTTAGAGATGAAATACAAACAGTTATGAAATGGAAGGTAAGGGGGCTTGAACCTAAATATGATGAGACAACGAAGGCGTATCTTTTTAAACCTTTAGAAGTGGTAAAAAGAGGTGAAATGGCATTTATCCTTGAGGATGTTCTCATAAAACTTACAGGTGACGAAAAGATAGCCACAGCATATTTCGGACAGGAAAGATCTCCATTTCCTGATATAAGATCAACTTCGCCCATATTTAATGCTGTAATGAACATGACAACAAGGGGTATTATGGTAGGTGAGTTATCAGGTGAGTTCAGGCCCGATGACCCTGTAACAGGGGCTGATGCCTTGCTTGCCTTAAGAATGCTGAAACAAAGAATGAATATATTTTAAAGGAGGCTTCAATGAAAAAAACCTTTGTATTAATTTTGATGTTTTTATTGGGTTTTACTGGTTTTCTCTATGCCCAGCAGCCACCTGTTGATACAGGCATTGATAGTGCTTTCGTTACAGCAAATGAATGGTTAAACAAAAATAATTTGACAATAACAGGGAGCGCAGCAGGGGCAAATTATGAACAGGCTTTTATTCAGGATGCCATACTTGTTGTGGGTGAGGCAGTGGCGCCTGCCCATATAACACATCCCGCACAGAGAGAGATTATGGCAAAAAGAGGGGCTGTTGTTATGGCACAGAGACAGCTTGCTGAAATACTGAACGGTTTTGCCATAGTGGGTGATACCCTTGTAAAGGACGGAATGACCCAGTATGATGTGGTTCGAAGTGCTGTAGCTGGTCTTGTTAAAGGTGCTCAGGTAGTGGTTCAGGAATATAATAAAGAAAAGGATATGGCAATTGCTATTTTGAAACTTGGTATGCATGGACCAAAGAGCTTTGCAGGAACTTTATATGAAAAGATGTTCAGCGACCCAAATTTAAAAAAAGAGTTAAAGATAGATAAGCCAGCATTTAAGGTAAAACCTGTGCCCATAGATGATAAATACGATGGATTGATAATTGATGCAAGTGAGCAGAATTTCAGACCTGCATTGATTAATAGAATTTTTACTGAAAAGGGTGAGGTGCTATACGACCCTGCAAAGATAAGCCAGAAGGTCCTTGTTGAACAGGGTTGTGGTGAATATACAAATAGCGTTGATAAGGCAAGGGCAGCGCTTGCCTCAAGGGGTGTAAATAACCCAATGATTGTAAAAGCAATAGGCACAGTGAGCCCTTCAGATTTACAGGTATCGGTTGAAGATGCATCAAAGATATATACAGCGAATCAGAAGACAGGCTTTTTTGCTGCTGCAAAGGTTGCCTTTGTGTTGAAATAACAAACAAAAAGGAGGGCAAACACCCTCCTTTTTAACCGGGGGTTTTTAATGAAAAATTTTTTTGGAACATTGGTTTTTTTATTTTTTACATTTATCCTTTGCAGCCCTTTATTCTCCTACGAAAAAGAAATGGAAGATCTTGCTACATATATTGCCGTTAATATGGAAAAAATCGGAAGAAAAAGGGTTGCAATAATAGATTTTAATGACCAGAACGGAAAGCCATTTGAACTCGGTAAATATATATCAGATGAGCTGACACAGTTCCTTAAAAGAAAGGCAAAGGGATTTGAAGTATTAGAAAGGGCACAGCTAAAAACTATCATTACTCAAAATAAAATAACAATTTCGGAACCTTATGATCCTTCATCAGTGAAAAATCTTGGACAGATTGCAAGGCTTGGTGCTGTTGTTACAGGTTCGATAAGACCATTTCATGATTCAATAAATGTGGAAATTAATGTAATTAATACATATTTGGGTAATGTAATAGGTTCAAAAAGAATCGATATTTCTAAAACCCAAAGGATAAGAGAACTTTTAGAAAAAAAAGCTGAGCTTGTAGGGTTCTGGAGATTCAATGACCCGAACAACCTGGGTTTCGATGCTTCTGGTTATGGAAATCACGGAGCTGTTATGTATAGTAAGGTTCAGTATACACCTGAAGGTATTTCAGGAGGTTCAGCATATTTTTTTGAAGGAAGTCGTGATGTGACTGCAGGAATAATTGTAAAAAATAGTGAATCACTGAACATAAAAACAGGCGAGATTACCATTACTGCGTGGGTAAAGCTTGACGGTAATAATATAGATAATGGAAATGCTGTAATATCAAAATGTTGTGAGCCATATGCCCTGTTTGCATGGCTTGGCTCCCCTGCCAATGGTATATCCGCTGTAATTTCATCAGAGGTAGTTTTTTCTGGCTATAGTATAACAAACGGTATTTGGCACCATATTGCTGTTACATACGATGGTTCCACAGTAAGGTTTTATCATAATGGCTCTTCTGTTGCTACTAAGCCATTTCAAAAAGGGTTATCCATCGATAGTGGTGAATTATATATAGGTGCATCTCCACACGGTGCATCTGAGGATTTTTCGGGCATGATAGATGAGGTAAGGGTTTATAATAAGGCACTCTCAGATAGTGAAATCTATAATATCTACACCATGAGATAAAAATAAATAAGGCAGGCTCGATGAAAAGAAAAGTGTTGCCATTTTTTTTATTTGTTATATCAATTACATTGTCTTTTCATGTTTATGCTAAAACATTACTCCTTGAAGGAAGACTCGAAGGCAAGATAAATGTAACACAGCAGATGAATTTTACTGTTAGCAGGCCCTTAAACAGCCTGAGTTTTAGATTTGCCATACCTGTTTCTTTTTCCAACAAAACTGTTAATCAGGGGCTTAAACATTTAGATCTGAGATTTGAACCCCAACCAACAAATGTGGAAGACGAAAAAGATGCATTTGGAAATAATTATAAAAGGGTGACCTGGAATAATTTAAACAGAGATGCAAGGGTGATGATTATCTATGAAACATCAATAAAATCTGAACTCTCAGCAATGGAAAGCAGGACAGGGTTTCCCTTAAAATCCCTTCCCTCTGATACGACTATTTTTTTAAAGCCCACAAAGATGGTTCAAAGCGATGCCCCAGAGATTGTATCCCTTTCAAGACAACTCACACAGACAGCAGAAACCCAATATCAGGCTGTTACGGCAATCATGAACTATATCGCGGATAATATAAAGTACACTTATAACCCACCTCAATACGATGCTGTCTATACCTTAAAAACAAAAACAGGAAACTGTCAGAATCTCGCCCATCTATCCATGGCTTTATTGAGAGCTGCAGGTATACCTGCAAGGATTGTTGGTGGCATAACATTAAAAGACCAGTGGAAAGTCCCTTTAGGGGGTGGAAATTATTCTGTTCAAGGTATGGGCCAGGGAGGCCATGTATGGATTGAGATATTTTTTCCAGATTTAGGCTGGTTATCCTATGACCCACAGCAGTCAAAACAATTTACTTCCACAAGACATATTAAACAGACCCATGGCCTGGATTCAAGGGATGTAAACGATTCATGGAGGGCCTCACCCTATGTGCCGGATTATAATGAATTAATCGATGCAAAGTTTATAGAAGACAATATCAATCTTGTGTTAAAGTCAAGTCTTGATGCACCGAGGACATACATTGTGAGTAACAATATAATGGCGCCTCCTGTTAAACCAGTAATACTTCCGCCTACCCCAGAATTACCACCACCTCCTACAGGTAAGATGACAGAATTCGGTAATATGGAATTTCCAAATCTTGTAAATCTCTATCAGATTATAGGTGATAGGGCTGAAAAGATAATGGATAAAGAGACAGCAGAGTATGTGACCTCCCATTATGTGTATGCCCAGGCTTTTAAAGTGGCAAAAGATTTTGATGTATACAGTATTTCTCTTGCCATGAGAAAATTTGGAGGAGATGGCAGTATCTATATTGACCTCGTCACAGATGAAAATAATAAGCCAAATATACTTTCAGGTGTGAGGTCAAATTTTATTCCCCTTGAAACCATAAAGAAGAGACCTGGTTATTACTGGGTTGAATTTACATTCCCCACTGATACAGGCTTTGTAAGGCTTAAAAAAGGAAAATACTGGATAGTACTTCGGCGTTCAGGAGAGGCTATTATGAATTGGTTTTATACACCTGGAAAACACTATGGAAACAGCGATGATACGAGATCTACATCAAAAGGATACAGGTGGGAAGATATTTTAAACTATGATTTTGTTTTCAAGGTAAAAGGCATATATAGATAATCAATCAGTGACCTTTTGTGTCAGACTCTTATCAATCCACCCTATAAGACCTGAGGGCAGCCTTACCTTAAACATATTATTTTGTTCATCTAATTTTTCCATTTTTGTTCCAGGACTTACAATTCGTAAAGATTTACTTTTTATGTTCGGCTCTTCCCTTACATGAGATTGTTTTGTGGCAACCACATAAATGATCGTTTCGGTTTGTGGTGTTGGTGTTTTTGCCTTTTGGAGTGCCTGAGGTGGAGGAGCTAACATCTCTGTAGGTACCCATGTCTCAATGTATTTTCC
>JAOAFK010000036.1 GCA_026416315.1 Syntrophorhabdaceae bacterium
GAATTCCCCTCGTTTGAATTATGGAATGGTGCATTAAGGGAATAGAAATGTTGAAAAGAAAGGTCGAATAATAAATGGCAGTAATTGAGACAATAATACCCATATTTCTCATCATAATCTTTGGCTACATCATTCATAGAAAGGGGGTTATAAACGACAGGTTCATTTCAGAGGCGAATAAGTTTGTATTTTTGTTTCCCCTTCCCCTTCTAATTTTTACAGGCATATTAAAATCAGATATTAAATCAGTTTATCTGTCCCACATACTCGCTGTTATCATACCGACTTTTGCTTTGATATTTTTATCCTTTTTCATAGGATATGCCCAGAAACTAAGGTCAGCTACACTGGGGACTTTTATCCAGACTTCTTTCCACGGAAATGTATCGTACATTGGCCTTGCAGTGCTTTTTTATCTTTTAGGTGAAAAAGGATTGAAACAGGGAAGCATTTTGATCGGCATTATGATTCTTCTTAATAATGGCATGGCCATCGCGATTTTGTCTCTTTTTTCACATCAGGAAAAAAATATAGCAAAATCCATCCTATCCATAATAAAAACACCTGTAATTATAGCTACATTTCTCGGCTTAATTGTCATATATACTGGAATACCTGTACCTAGTTATATTTTCAAGGCTATGGTTATACTTTCAAACATAGCCCTTCCCATGGCACTTATCATGATAGGGGCATCTATCGGTATAAAAAACATAAAAAAGAATTTAAGAGATTCTATTACATCTGCAATGTTAAAACTTTTTGCACTACCCGGGTTTGCTGCCCTTTACTTCAAATTGCTGAATATTGACTTTAAAGATATAGTACATGTTTTTATTCTCCTTGCCACACCAACTGCCACAACCTCTTACATCATGGCATATGAGATAGGAGGGGACCCGGAGCTTGCCTCCAATGCAGTGACATTATCAACGGTACTATCACCTCTCGCATTTATCTTCTGGGCGAATATAGCCACAATATGAAATTAAAAAAGGCGGGTTAAACCCGCCTTTTTTATGTTTTTTACCACTTCCCTGTTCTTAGATACTCATCTATGGCAGCTGCTGCCTTTCTTCCTGCACCCATGGCAAGAATAACTGTAGCTGCACCTGTCACTATATCTCCACCTGCAAATACGCCTTTTCTGCTTGTTTTTCCTGTTTCAGGGTCTGCTTCAATGTTACCTGTTTTGCGGAGCTTCAAACCTTCTGTTGTAGAGGTCAGTATGGGGTTAGGCCCTTGACCTATGGCAACGATGATGACATCCACATCTACAATATGATTTGAACCTTTGATCTCTATAGGTCTTCTTCTGCCTGATGCATCAGGCTCACCGAGCTCCATCTTCACACACTCAATACCTTTTACCCAGCCCTGCTCATCACCTATTACCCTTACAGGGGCTGTAAGAAGCATAAACTCAATGCCCTCTTCTTCTGCATGGTGTATCTCTTCAGCCCTTGCAGGCATCTCTGCCCTTGAACGTCTGTATATAAGATAAACATGATCTGCACCCAATCTCTTTGAAACCCTTGCTGCATCCATGGCCACATTACCACCACCTATAACAGCCACCTTGCTCCCTACCCTCACAGGTGTATCATATTCAGGAAACAGATATGCCTTCATGAGGTTTGCCCTTGTCAAAAATTCATTAGCTGAATATACACCATTTAGATTCTCTCCAGGGATGTTCATGAAGTATGGAAGACCTGCGCCAGTTCCTATAAATATGGCATCATAACCCTGTTCAAAGAGCTCGTCCACTGTAGTTGTCTGACCTATTATGGTATCCACCTTTATTTTTACACCTAATTTTTCTACATAATCCACCTCTCTCTGGACAATGGCCTTTGGTAGCCTGAACTCTGGGATACCATGCACAAGGACACCACCTGCCTTGTGTAAGGCCTCAAATATGGTCACATCATGACCTTTCTTTGCAAGCTCACCGGCTACAGTAAGTCCTGCAGGACCAGCACCCACCACAGCAACCTTTTTACCTGTTTTTTCTGGAATAGGCGGTATCCTCACATCACCCATGGCAAGTTCATAATCTGCAGCAAATCTTTCAAGTCTTCCAATGGCTATGGGTTCACCCTTTTTACCGAGGACGCATTTTGCCTCGCACTGTACCTCTTGAGGACATACCCTACCGCATACAGCAGGCAGGCTGTTAGTCTCCTTTATGGTATGGATCGCACCCATAAAGTCGCCTTCTTTTATCAATTTTATAAATTTGGGAATCTGGACATTTACTGGGCACCCTTCTACACATGGTGAGTTCTTACAATTAAGACAGCGGGATGCCTCACGCATTGCACTTTCCTTAGAATATCCAAGGGCAACCTCGTTGAAGTTCTGGATCCTAACCATGGGATTCTGCTCAGGCATGGGCTCTCTTCTCTTTGACTTTTTAATTGCCTTTTCTTTCTCTTCGAGCTTGCATTTGTGGTCCCACATGGCCCTTCTTTCTTCCCTACTGTACATCTTGCTCCGCATAAGTAGTTCGTTGAATTCAACCTTGTGGCCATCAAATTCAGGTCCATCCACGCATACAAACTTTGTTTCACCTCCCACTGTGGCACGACAACAACCACACATACCTGTTCCATCCACCATGATGGTATTCAAACTCACCACAGTCTTTATATTATATGGCCTTGTAACATCGGCTACAGCCTTCATCATAATGACTGGTCCAATACCTATAACAAGGTCTATCTTCTTTTTATCTTCTATGAGTTTTTTCAATACATCAGTTACAAAACCGTGATGACCATATGAGCCATCGTCTGTTGTAACATATAACTCATGGCTTACGGCCCTCATCTCATTTTCAAGAATCAACATCTCTTTTGTCCTTGCACCTATGATGTTTATCATCTCATTGCCTTTTTCAAAAAGGGCCTTTGCAATGGGATAAACAGGGGCAACACCGACCCCGCCACCCACACACACAACAGTTCCAAATTTTTCAATGTGACTTGGTTTCCCCAAAGGTCCTACTACATCAAGGATTGTCTGGCCTTTCTGGAACTTTTCGAGTTTCTGTGTTGATGTTCCCACAACCTGAAATATAATGGTAATGGTTCCTGCCTCCCTGTCAAAATCAGCAATCGTTAAGGGTATCCTCTCTGCATAGTCGTCGGCCCTCACCACAACAAACTGTCCTGGTCTTGCCTTCTTTGCAATGTCAGGCACATAGAGCTTAAAAAGTGTGATTGATGGTGCTAATTGCTGTTTTTCCACGATCTCGTTTTGTTTAAATTCTTTAGCCATAGCATCTCCTTTTCAATTAGTCTTTATTTTTTCTGTTTAATCGGCAGTTTGACCGTAAAGGTAGTTCCTTTGTAGGGTGTGCTTTCAACTTCTATACGGCCAAAATGCGATTCAACAATCTTTTTAACAATGGATAAACCAAGACCCGTCCCTGTTGTATATCTTGTTTCAGGGCAGGAGACCCTATAGAATTCATCGAAAATATGAGGCAGACATTCGGCATCTATCCCAATGCCTGTATCAGCCACAATAATATTTAAAAAATGTTTGTTCGGTCTTGCCCTTACCATCACCTTACCATTTTTCACATTGTATTTAATGGCATTTGAGATAAGGTTCGTTAATAACTGTTCCATTTCTCTCTTGTCTGCCTCTATCAATGGTAAAGAGTCAGGGACATCTATCTCAAATTTTAGATCCTTCGAACCACTCTGACCTTTTAAAAGTTCAACAGTGTTTATAATGATACCCGAGATGTCAAGGAGTTCTTTTTTTCTTACAGGGCTCTTTGCCTCAAGCCTACTATATTCTAAAAGGTCATTTATCAGGTCAAGAAGAGATCTTGCTCTCTGTCTTGCCCTCTCCATCATCTGTTTATACATCTTGGGGTCACTGCCTGCTGCACCCGTTAAAAATGCTGTTAAATAACCTTCAATAGCAGATACAGGTGCCCTCAGTTCATGGGTTACCATGGCCACAAACTGTGATTTTAATTTATCCAGCTCTTTAAGTCTCGTGATATCCCTTAATGTTGCCACAAGTCCCAATTCCTGATTAGTCTCATCATCCCTAATTACCGAGACATTCACCATAATCGTCTTTGCCTCAGGTGAGGGCAACTCTATTTCCTCTGTTATACTTGTATAATTTGAGGAATCAGGTGCATATGCCTTCTTTATGACATTTAAGAGCCCTTCATCTGTGATAATTTCCTCTATGTTTTTTCCCACCTCAATTTGTCCGTTGAGATTTAGCATCCTGATAAGCGCTGGATTCCACAGAACAAGCTGATTCTCCCTATTCACCACAAGCACACCATCCGCCATGGAATTAATAATTGCGTGCATCTTGGACTTCTCACTGGCCAGCTCAAGAAGCTTTTGGTCTCTTTCCTCCTTTAACCTTTTTGTCTCAAGACGCAGGCGTCTTGTTTCAAGTCCACGGTTTACAACAGCAATCAAGCTATCGGGTGTGAAAGGCTTGGGTATATAATCATATGCACCATGCTTTATGGCATCCACAGCAGTTTCTATGGTAGCAAAACCTGTTATCACAACCATAATCATTTCAGGGTCTATCTCCCTGACATGGCTCATCATCTCAAGCCCACCCATCCCAGGCATCATAAGGTCTATGATCAAAAGGTCATAAGAATTAGCCTTTACAAGCTCAAGGCCTGTGCTTCCATTTTCTGCCACATCAACCACATAGCCTTCGGCCGCAAGTATTCTCCTACAGCCTTCCCTTATGCCTTTTTCATCATCCACAACAAGAATTCGGGCCTGTCCATCCATTATTATACCTTTTTAGTCCTCTCTCTTTTAAAAATACTATCAACCTTTTTTATTTCTTTCGAGTAGGGCATTTATCCTTTTGATAAGTTCTTCAGGGCTTAAGGGTTTACTCGCATAATCATCTGTTTTCATCCAGTATCCATCAAGTTCCTGAGAAAAATCTACACCTGTTACACTCCCCACAGCTGTGAGCATCAATATGGGAATATTTTTGTAAATAGGGTCTGCCTTCAATGCCCTTGCCACAGCAAAACCTGTATCGTGCTTCTCCATCATCAGGTCAAGGACAATTAAATCTGGCTGTTCAAACCTCACCTTATCCATGACCTCCCGACCCGCATAGGCAACTGCGACCTCAAAACCGTTGTTCTCAAGAACGGCCTTGTTGAGGTCAATAAAATCAACATCGTTGTCCACAAGCAAAATTTTTGTTTTTTTACTCATAGTATCCTCTCCCTGTATATATTTTTTATGACCTTCTGTAGGTCATTTTTATTTTATAACACCTTCATCCTCAGATGCATCCATAGGTAATGATATAATAAATGCAGTTCCCTTTCCCATTCCGGTCTCCACATCTATCTTGCCTTTGTGCCTTTCAATAATACCATAGGATATGGCAAGCCCCAATCCAGTCCCTTTTTCCTTTGTGGTGAAAAAAGGTGAAAATAGATTTGCCATGATCTCTGGCGGAATACCCGGCCCCGTATCCTGTATCCTTATTTTAATATATTTTTTATCCTTTGTGGTAGTAATTATTAATCTTCCGTTTCCTTCCATTGCCTGAGCGGCATTGAGAATAATGTTCAGGAATACTTGCTTGAGTTTTGTCTCATCTGCCACAATTGTTGGGAGTTCTTCATCAATCCTCTTTTCTATCTTTATATTATGAAAAAGGGATTGATTGACCACAAGGCCAAGTACATCTTCAATTAAGTCGTTTATATTTACTGGACCAGGTTTGAGCTTTGTCTCCCTTGCAAAACTCAGGAGTCCCTGAACAATTTCTTTTGCACGATTCGCCTCGCTTATAATTAATTCCACATCCTCTCTACGGGGATCATCTTTATCGAGATTTTTATAAAGTAAATGGGCATAAATCATTATAGTGCCAAGGGGGTTATTTATTTCATGGGCCACACCAGCAGCAAGCTGTCCAATGGATGCAAGCTTCTCAGTCCTTATTAATTGTGCCTGTGCCTGTTCTAATGCCTGATGGGACATCTGCAATTCTCTATGGGATTTTTCAAGCTCTCTGTATATCTTTTTGCTCTGTTCTAAAAGATAGGGGAGACAGTATTCCTCATCGGCAATACCTTGAGCAACAGCTATGGCCTTTTCCCTGCATGAGGCATATCCACATGCCCGGCAATCGAGGTTTTTGTTAGGAGGGAGCTTATCAATCTTTTTTAATATAGCCCTAATCTGCTCTTCTGTCGGTGTAGGCAATCTCTGTTCCATATTTAAAAAGCTTCTGCTTAAATCAACGAATTCAAATCTATCAAGTTCTGTTATTACGCTTAAAACATCCTGTTTTTCCATTTCCTGCTTTGCGTATCTCACAACCTTTTGTCTTCTTGCAATAACAGATAGATCCCTGCTTATAAAAGGTCCATCCACACAGCCATGACAGAATAAAAAATCAAAAAACCTTGCTTTTATAAATCCTACTGCAAGCTGGTTTAAAGACCCTATTGTCCTTCTGTGGCCATATGTTACGGTGATATCATCCATGAGTATGTCAAACTGTGAGCCTGTGCTTCTGTATAGGCCGCCTATGACGGATATTACCCTGCCTAAAAAAGGTTTTGGCCCATCGAAAGGTGTTTCCTCGTGATCCTCTTTTCTTTCTAACTGGTCTTCTAATAATCTTTTTAAGTCTTTGAATGTAATCACCTGGTCAATTGCACCTGCCACCTCAGGACTTGACATCTCTTTTAACTGGGCAAGACAAGGCGTAATATATATGACCTTCCAGTCATTACCCTTTATTGCCCTTGCAATCCTTCCTATGGCAATCATGGGAGAAACAATAGGAACAAGGTTTTCAATCAATTGGGGTAGATATTTCTGGATATAGAAAACAATTACAGGACAAAAAGAAGATATTAAGGGTTTATCTGTTTTTTCATTTAAAAGTTTTCTATAGGCCTGACTTATAAGTTCTGCACCGAATGCACCTTCCCATACTTCTGTAAAACCAATTTTCTTTAAAGCTGTTACAAACTGTCCAGGCGTCCAGAAATCAAGGATTGCAGGAAATGCAGGGTCTACACAGGCAATGGTCTTTTCTTTATTCTCTAAAAAGTCAATAACCTGCTGTAAACCACTTCTATAACTGAGCGCCTGCTGTGGACATTCAGTTATGCAACTACCACACATGATACAACGCTCACTGATTATTGTGACCTGATCCCTGTAAAATTTTATTGCCTTGGCAGGGCATATCTGGATACAATAAGAACACTTACGACATTTTCTATTATTGACGGTGATTTCAAAAGATTTTTCTGTATTAACTAAAGGGATATGTTTCTGGGCTAATCTTTGGGTCATGTAATTTTTGCCTGAGAAATTTCTTTATAACTTTTTAATTTTTAAGATTAAAATAAAATTCAAATCTGTGATAATATGCAAGAGCCTCATGGAATTGTCAACAACAAAATAAAATTTATGACAGTAAATTAGACTTTAAAAATCTCTATATAATCCTTTCATGGATTGGAGGTGGCATGTCTCATTACTGAAGATCAGGGAAAATCGATTGTTTGTTTTTTCCAATAAGGTGATGGATGCTGGATCAAACTTCATTGCCCAGAAAAATTCATTCCCCATATCAAGAAGAAACAAGACCATAATCTTACATATTGCCCTGTGGGTCACAATAAGGATGTTATCATCTTTCTCTGAAAAAATTTTTTCAAGCCCTTTTGCTATCCTTTCTCTTACCATTTCAAGTGTCTCTCCGCCTTTAATGGAGAGTTTTTCAGGGGATTTAACCCAGATGGAAAAATCTTCAGGATAGTTATTCTCCACCTCTTTTAATGTAAGCCCTTCCCAGATACCAAAATTTATATCTGTAAATTCTTCTATTGTTTCGATACCTCTATTTATTTGTATGCCCACTGCCTTGGCAGTCTGCAATGCCCTTAAAAGTGGACTTGAAAATATCCGTTCAATCCCTCTGTCTTTAAAATATATGGCCGCCAGCTCTGCCTGTTTTATCCCTATTTGATTTAAAGGCATATCATTTCTGCCTCTAAATATCTCTTCCTTATTCCAGTGGGTCTCGCCATGTCTTAATATATAGATCCTTTTCATTTGTAGCACCAAAAAAAGCTTTTTTTGATATTATTCATACCATAAGAAACAAAATAAAATCCATAACGGATTGTTGTTTTCTCATGTCCTTCCATGTATACTTTATCTTTTTAATGGAGGTAAAAAGACAATATGCATACCTTTTTTTATCCAAAAAGTATCTTGGTTTTCGGTGTATCAGAATCTCCTAAGAATTTGGGCAAGGTAATAATAGAAAATCTTCATAATTTTAATTTTAAAGGGGAGTTTTATGCTGTTGGTCCTTCTGGTGGATATATAAAGAAAAAAAAGATTTATACCAGCATAGATGAGATTGATGGTGCTTGTGAGCTGGCTATCATCCTTGTTCCTGCAATTCAGGTACCTTCAATCCTTGAAGACTGCGGGAAAAAGGGGATAAAACACGTGATCATTGAATCAGGTGGCTTTTCTGAATTTTCAGAGGATAGAGAGGAGCTTGAAAAGAGGATAAAAAACATTGCGTCAACATATAATATAAAGGTAATAGGGCCTAACTGCTTTGGTGTTATAAACCTTGAAAAAGGGGTCGTCCTGCCTTTTTTTATCTTAAGCCCCGATTATATGAAATCAGGGAAGGTCTCCATTATATCCCAAAGCGGCGGGGTCTTCTATGATACTTGTATGATTAGTTCTTGTGAAAATATCGGTTTATGTAAAGTTATAAGCATAGGCAACAAACTCCTCGTTGATGAAAATAGATGCCTTGAATACCTCATAAATGATAAGGATACAGAGGTTATTGGTCTATATTTAGAGCACTTTTCTGATGGAAGGTCATTTATGAACATTGCAGCCTCCACAGAAAAACCTATAGTGCTTTTAAAGGCCAACAGAACAAAATCAAGTAGAGAGATAGCAAAATTTCACACTTCCGCCATTGCTGGCGATGATGAAGTGGCATCTGCTGCCATGACACAGGTGGGTGTTATAGTTGTTGGTTCATTTCAGGATTTTATAGACGCTATAAAGGCATTAACCCTAATGCCCATGAAAGGTAAAAAGATAGGTGTTATATCCCGTTCTGGTGGACATAGTGTGCTTGCTGCAGATGCCGTAGAAAAATATGGTTTTGAACTTGCCACATATTCTCATGATTTTTTTTCTCACATTAAAGAGAAGAAACTAAATGCTATAACGGCGACGAATACCCTTGATATAGGTGACGTATAC
>JAOAFK010000037.1 GCA_026416315.1 Syntrophorhabdaceae bacterium
TTTGCTACAATCTCTATTTTTGTCATCTTCTCCTCCTTAAACCCTCAATGAAATACCATCTATTTTGGTTAATTCTTTTATTATTTTTTCCTGGATTTCATTTACCGTTTCATCCCTCAATGTCTCTTCATATGATTGAAAGACGACCCTGAAGGAAATGCTTCTTTTTTCCTTTCTGAACATGTCAAACACACCAACGGAAACAATAAGGGGTGACATCCCTTTGATCTTATCCATAACCATAGAAACAGGAATACTTTCATCAACAAAAAAGGAAAAATCCCTTATAACTTGAGGATATCTTGGTATTGCTTTAAATTTAAAATCAAGGATTGCGTCCTCTATGAAGGACATGAGATTAATCTCTCCGCAATATACCTTTTGTTCTATTTCATAACTCTCTAAAACATTCTTTCTTATCTCTCCTGTCCAACCTATTTTTATATTGTTTAGAAAGATATCTGCTGAATTTTTTTTCTCCAAAAAAGGCTCTTCTGAACCTTTGAAAACAAAATTCAAACCAAACCGCTCTGAAAGACCCTCCATAACGCCTTTTATATCAAAAAAATCAATATCTTTAAACTGTTCACCCCAGAAATAGTCCCTTTCCTTTCCAGTTGCTGATAGAAAGAGATGTAATTTTTCTTTCGGAAGTTTTTCTGTTTTATCTGATTGGAATACCTTCCCCATTTCAAAGACTTTTATATTCTTTATACCCCTGTTGAGGTTGTACGCAATGTTTCTTAAGACATTGGGGGCCATGAATGTCCTCATTATACCGTACTCCTTTGATATGGGGTTTAAAATCTCCACGTAAGAGTATCTTTCGTCATTGTGGGGTATTGAAAAATTCTCTATGTCCTTGATACTTAAGAATGCAAAGTTTATAACCTCAAAAAAGCCTGAAGATATAAGATATTCTTTAATCTTTGATAGAATCCTGTTTTTTCTATTCCTCTTTAACTGCATTACAGGGGAGATGGGTGTTGTTACAGGTATATTATCATAGCCGTAGATTCTTGCCACCTCTTCAACGATATCCATATACTCGGTTATATCATGTCTGAACCAGGGGATGGAGACAACAAAACCATTTTCCTCTTCTTTTATGATGTGTAAATCAATGGACCTCAACGCATTTAATATGGTGCTGTGGTCTATATTTGTTCCCAAAACCTCATTGATCTTCCCGAAACTTATAAAAATATTCTCCCTTTTTTTAGCATCATTTATTTCAAGATTCCCATCTATTATAGTGCCACCAGATATTTTATGCATAAGGGTAATTGCCCTTTGAGCTGCAAAATCTACATTTTCTAAGTCTATACCTTTTTCAAATCTAATGGATGCCTCTGTTTTAATATTTAAGCGCCTTGCCGTCTTTCTAATAACAAAAGGGTTGAAATAGGCGCTTTCCAGGGCAATTATCTTCGTTGTCTCCGTAATCTCTGAATTTTCACCTCCCATAATCCCTGCCAGTGCAACAGGGCCCTTTCCGTCACAAATCAATAAATCACCTCTATCCAGGGGTCTATCTTCACCATCAAGGGTACGGAATGTTATGGGTTTATCCGCTAATTTCACCTCTATCCTATTTTCTTTTAATCTTTCATAGTCAAATGCATGGAGGGGCTGACCCAATTCAAGCATGACATAATTTGTCACATCCACTATGGAATTTATGGGTCTCATGCCGTACCTTTGAATCCTGCGTCTCATCCAGTAAGGAGATGGAATGATTCCCACATCTTCTATCATTCGCAAAACATATCTCGGGCATGCCTCAGTATCAAGTACTTTAAGGGATATAAAATCTCCTATCTTCCCTTTCCTTTCTTTTGGGAGTTCAAATACAGGAATCTTTGCCTTCTGGTTTAATATACTTGCGACCTCTCTTGCTATACCAAATATGGAAAGGCAATCACCTCTGTTGGGCGGCACATTTATATCAAAAATAATATCATTTATGCCTTCCTCTTCATTTAGAGCCTTACCTACAGTAAATTCATTAGGCAAAATAAATATACCACTATGGTCATCGGATATACCCAATTCCTTTTCAGAACAGAGCATACCTGATGACCTATATCCTTTTATAGTTTTCTCTTCAATGGTAGGTATACCTGGAAGTTTTGCACCAGGTAAGGCTATGGGCACCTTATCACCTTTTTTTATGTTCTTTGCACCGCATAGTACAGAGACTTCTTCTTTTCCTGTATCTATAATGCACAAAAAGAGGTTTTCAAATTCTGGAGGTGTCAAAATATCTTTTATGTAACCAACTACCACACCGCTGAATTGAGGGGTGATTATCTCAATGGATTCAATTTCAAACCCCCTCATTGTTAATTTATTGGCAAGTTCCACGGGTTCTATATCAATGACAACAAATTCTTTTAGCCATTCCAGGGGAACCTTCACCTTTTACACCTCAAAACTGTGATATAAATCTCAAGTCATTATAATAGAACTGTCTTATATCGTCTATGCCATATTTCAACATAGCAATCCGTTCAACACCTAATCCAAAGGCAAAACCTGTCACCTCTTCAGGGTCATAACCAACATTTCTGAATACTTGGGGGTGTGTCATCCCTGAACCGAGTATTTCAAGCCATCCTGTCTCTTTACAAACCCTGCAACCTTTTCCACCACAGATCACACAGCAAATGTCTACCTCTGCGGAAGGCTCTGTAAAAGGAAAATAGCTCGGTCTAAATCTCACGGCAGTATCTTCACCGAACATCTCATGGATAAATATTGTGAGAATGCCTTTAAGGTCAGAAAATCTTATGCCTTTATCCACCATGAGCCCTTCCACCTGGTGAAACATGGGTGTATGGGAGATATCGCTATCACATCTGTACACAGCTCCGGGTGATATGATCCTCACAGGCGGCAATTGAGATTCCATGACCCTGATTTCTACAGGTGAAGTATGGGTTCTTAAAACCACACCTTCTTTTATATAAAATGTATCTTGGAGATCCCTGGCTGGATGATCTGATGGTATGTTTAAGGCCTCAAAATTATAATAATCAAGCTCGATGTCAGGCCCTTCAGCAACAGAGAAACCCAGAGATACAAATATCTCTGTAATCTCTGAGATCACTTTTGTAATGGGATGGATCTTTCCGACAAGGGGCACTTTTCCAGGCATGGTGATATCTATCCACGATGCCCTTTCTTCCATTTCCCTTTGTTTATCTTCAAGTTTATCTTTTATTGCCTTCAGTCTATTTTCGGTATAATCTTTTAATGTATTTATGTTCTGGCCATATATTCTCTTTTCATCTTTACTTAATTGTTTTATCTTTTCAATCAATTGAGAAAAAAGGCCTTTTCGACCAAGCAATTCCGCCTTGATGCGTGTTAGTTCATCTAAATTTTTTATGGAGGCGAGTTTATTATCTATATTTTCTCTTATGGAATCAATCTCCATCATTTTAAAGATCCTGTTTTAATTTTATTATTTAAGCATTGCCTCTTTTTTCTTTTGCGTCCAGTGCAGCCTTAACCTTTGTTATTACAGCCTCAAAACCTGCTTGGTCATTTACTGCCATATCTGCAAGAGATTTTCTATCAAGAGCAACATTTGCGAGTTTAAGACCGTTTATAAATCTATTGTACGGTATTCCGTAAGACCTGCAGGCAGCATTTATTCTTGTTATCCATAAGGCCCTGAATTCTCTTTTCTTTGTTCTTCTATGGATGTATGCATATTTCAATGCCTTGAACACAGCCCTTTTTGCTACACTGTATGTGGTTCTTCTGCTTGCATACATCCCCTTTGCAAGCTTTAATATCTTTTTTCTTCTTCTCCTTGCTTTAAACCCTCTCTTTGCCCTTGGCATAGCTCAACACCTCTCGTTATTTGTTATTTTATAGATAAGGAACGAGTTTTTTAACCCGTTTTAGATCAGATGGGTTAACTGTATCTGCCCTTGAAAGCCTTCTTTTTTCTTTGGGTGATTTCCCAGAGAGCAGATGGCTGTGATATGCCTTATACCTTTTTAGTTTACCCGTGGCAGTTTTTTTCACCCTCTTTGCAAAACCCCTATGCGTCTTCTGTTTTGGCATCGTGTTACCTCCTCTATTATAATGGCGCAAATACCATTACGATATTCCTGCCATCAAATTTTTGTTTATTTTCCAGGTTTCCTACATCTTTTATAGAGTCTATTATCTTCTGGGCGAGCTTTTCGCCCATGTCCACATGAAGGATCTCCCTTCCCTTAAACATGATAACAACCTTTACTTTGTTTCCATCAGTTAAAAAATCCCTGATGTGCTTTATTTTAAATGCAAGGTCATGCTGTTCTATTTTTAATCCGAGTTTTATTTCCTTTACCTGAATTATAGTCTGTTTTTTCTTTGCCTCCTGAGCCTTTTTTGCAAGCTGATATTTGTATTTTCCGAAATCCATTATCTTGCAAACAGGAGGTTCTGCTTTAGGTGAGACCTCAACAAGGTCAAGGTCACGCTCTCGTGCTAGCCTTACAGCCTCATGAGTTGGCACAATACCTAACTGTTTACCATTTTCATCAATGAGCCTGACCTCTTTTGCCTTTATCTTCTCATTGATATTTATGTCTTTAATGTCCTTTACTATAAAACTCACCTCCTGTTTTGCACATCATCTTTTATTCTATTGATGAGGGTTTTGGAATCAATACCTTTCAATTCTTCGCCTTCCCTTAATCTAACAGTCAAGGAATTGGATTCCATTTCCTTTTTCCCAGCAATGACAATATATGGTATTTTTTTTATTATTGCCTCTCTTACTTTTAGCCCTAATTTTTCATTCCTCAAATCGAGTTCTGTTCTGATTCCTTCTTCGGTCATATTTGCATAAATTGTTTTACAGTATTCAGCCTGTTCATCTGTAATGTTCATTACAATGGCCTGAATGGGTGATAACCATACAGGAAAGCGACCGCTATAGTGTTCTATAAGTACTCCCATGAATCTCTCTATGGCACCTAATATAACCCTGTGAAGCATGACAGGTCTTTTTCTTTTTCCATCACTATCTACATAATATAGGTCAAATCTTTCAGGTAAGGCAAAATCACATTGTATGGTTGCACATTGCCATTTTCTGCCTATGGCATCCTTTAACTTTACATCGATTTTTGGGCCGTAAAATGCACCTTCTCCTTCGTTTATTTCATATGGTATGGCTTGATTGTCAAGGACTTCTTTTAAAATCCTTTCTGCCCTTTCCCAGTCCTCATCTGTTCCTATAGATTTTTCAGGCCTTGTGCTTATCTCCATTTCGTAATCAAATTTAAATATGGCCATTGTATCCCGGACAAAGTCTATGATATTTATAATTTCCTGATGTAATTGTTCGGGCATACAGAAGATATGGGCATCATCCTGGGTGAATTCTCTTACCCTTAAAAGACCATGCAATACCCCTGATTTTTCATGTCTTGAAACAGTACCTAATTCAAAGTATCTAAGGGGGAGATCCCTGTAACTTCTTATGGAAGACTTATACACCATGATATGAGATAGGCAGTTCATGGGTTTAATGCCGTAATCCACATCATCAATTTTTGTAAAATACATGTTTTCTCTGTAATTTTCATAATGTCCTGATTTTTTCCACAGATCGAGTTTTAACATATGGGGACCGATTACGAATTTATAACCCCTTTTTAGGTGTTCTTTTCTCTCGAAATCTTCGAGGAGGTATCTTAGAAGGGCGCCGTTGGGATGATAAATAACAAGGCCTGGACCTACCTCATCAGAAATGCTAAAGAGATCTAATTCCCTTCCAAGTCGCCTGTGGTCTCTTTTTTTTACTTCTTCGAGAAAATTAAGGTATCTATCAAGGGATTCTTGATCAAAAAATGCTGTGCCATAGATTCTTGTAAGCATCTTATTTTTTTCGTCACCTCTCCAGTAAGCACCGGCAAGGTTCAGTAATTTAAAGGCCTTTATCATGCCTGTGGATGGAACATGGGGGCCTCTGCATAGATCAGTAAAGCTACCCTGTGAATAGATGCTTACCTCATCATCGTGTATCTCGTTTAATAGTTCAACCTTATATGTTTCACCCATCTTTTTAAACATCTCTATGGCATCGGTTCTTTTTATTACCTTTCTTTCGATGGGTATATTTAACCTTGCAAGCTCATGCATCTTTTCTTCTATCTTTGTTAGGTCATCCTCTGTGAAGCCTGGTTCATAGTCAAAATCATAATAAAATCCTGTATCTATGGCAGGTCCAATGGCCACCTTTGCCTGGGGATACAGTTCTTTTACAGCATGAGCCATGAGATGGGATGTACTATGCCTTAATGTCTCTAAATCAACTGTGTTTTCTTTTTCCAATTTAAATCAACCTCTTTTTTTTCAATAAGAATCAGATGTTACTTTTAACATTTTTATCTTTTCCTTGTCAATTCAAACATATAGGAAACAAAAAAATATTTTTAAAAAATGTTTTGTTTTAACTATTTGAAAATTCATGTAAATTTTTGGCTATTCTATCCATTTTACAAAATTATCTATGGTATCCCTCGGAGTTTTAAATTCGTTCACAGGATTTGTCCAGTCAGGATAACCTATGGCCATGCCTATTACCACATCTTTATTGTCCGGTATATTTAACATCTCTTTTATATCGTCTTCATAAGCTGAAATGAGTCCTATGGGGCATGTGCCCAATCCATAATCACAGGCTATAAGGGTTATAAATCCGAGAATTATACCTATATCCACAAGCCTGGCCTTTGAGAAAGAATTATCAAGACAGATTATAATGGCAGTGGGAGCACCATAAAAATTACAGCTTCCTTCATTTATAAATCTATTGAACTCAAGCCCGAGTTTTTCAAGATATGGGTTCATAAGTTCAAAAGAGGCGACCCCCCTCTTTGTAAATTTTTCTTCAAGGGGTTTTATATTTCCAGGGCTACATGAAATCTGCCTTTCCTTGTAAGATTTAAGAAGCCTTCTCGACAATCTTGCCTTTTCTTCCCCGGACACCACATAAAATTCCCAAGGCTGAAGGTTAATGGCAGATGGTGCCTTTATTGAATGGGCTAATATATTTTCTAAAATTTGATGGGGGATTTCATCGGGTTTAAAGGCCCTGATACTCTTTCTTTCGTTTATCACCTTCAAAAGTTCCATTTATCTCCCTCCAGAAACTTTTTAGTTTCACATTGAAAATATCACATACAGCAATGATTTTAAATAAATTTTAACATCTTTTATAATTTAAAAATCATTCATGGTTTTTTTCTTTTTATTGCGTTGAAAGCATGTTAAAATTTTTAAGAAAGTGAGTATATGATAAACTATTATTGAGAAACGAATAAAGGTTTCGGTAATGCAGGAAATGGAGACTTTGCTTGGCTTGATTATTGGGATAGGGCTTAGTGCCGCATGCGGATTTAGGGTGTTTGTTCCACTTTTAGGTTTAAGCATTGCAGCCCTTTCAGGTCATATCACATTGAATCAAGGTTTCGAATGGATAGGGACCAGGGTTGCCCTGATTGCATTCGCAACGGCAACATTTCTTGAAATTGTGGCCTATTATGTGCCATGGGTTGATAATTTGATGGATGCTCTCATGACGCCTGCAGCTATAGTTGCAGGAACCATAATGACAGCATCAATGATCGGCGATATGACACCTTTTTTAAAATGGTCTCTGGCCATCATTGCTGGTGGCTGCGTCTCTGGTATTATTCAGGCTGGAACAGTTGCGCTGAGAGCTGGTTCGACCTCTACCACCAGTGGACTGGCAAACCCATTTTTATCTACCATAGAAATATTCTGCTCTATCTTTATTACAGCCCTTGCAATGATATTTCCTGTCCTTTGTTTGTTTGCAGTAATATGGGTTTGCTATAAAATGCTCACAAAGATCACCCGTTCTCCATATATTAAAAAGCTCTTTACATGGAAAAGTATGTAATTTATTGACTTGGAGGTTTAATTAAAGTTAAAAAAATCTATGAATCTTGCCCGCATCAAACACCGGATCATTACACCAATTTTCATTGTTCTTTTTATGCTTTTTCTAACCTTTAACTCCCATGGTGAGCAAGAAAAAAATCTACCTAAACTTATTGACCTCGGTGCAAAGGGCTGCCTGCCATGTAAACTCATGAAACCCATATTGAAGGAACTTCAAAACGAATATGCTGGAAGCCTCATAGTGGAAGTGTATGATATCCATGAAAAACCAGAGATAGGAAGGAAATACAATGTACGGTTCATCCCGACACAGATCTTCTATGATAGACACGGAAAAGAACTCTACCGTCACATCGGTTTTATGTCAAAAAAGGATATCCTCAATACATTTGAGAGGTTTGGAATAATCTTAAAAAAGACCCCTCAAAAAAAATAAAACATTATGTCCTTACCTCTTTTTTCAACCAGTTGAGATAGTTATCACTTCCTATTATTATAGGAACCGCTATGATCTCTGGCACATCATAGTGATGGATGGCCTTTATGGTATCTTCCACCTCTTTATAGAGGTTTTTTGTAGTCTTTATAATACAGAGCCATTCTTGAGATGTATCAACTTTTCCTTGCCACCAGTATGTGCTTGTTATGGGACCTGACACCTGAACGCAGGCAGCAAGTCTTTCCTCAACAAGCCTTTTTGCTATTGCCTCTGCAATATCAATCCTGTCTGATGTTGTATATATCTGTAGATATTCTTCCATATACACCCCTTTATTTCTGAATTTTTTTTGATTTTACAATTTCATGACAGGCATTTACGATTTCAAATAGATTTGGCATAAAGGAAATATGAAAAATTGAATCCTTAAGGTTTTTAATTCCCGATGGGATGTGATTTAAAAAAGATTTTATGCCCTTTTTAAGTCCTAAATAGCCATAGGCGCCCAAGGCCTGCATAAGCCTCTGACAGGAGGCACACCAGAACAATTCCATAAAAGATTCCATCTGTATGCTTTCACAGGAATTTTTGTAATAAAATTCAACTAAATAAAGCCTTTCCTCATTTGAAAATATAACATAAGGGTCATTTAAAACAGAGGCCAGATCATACAGGGGATTTCCAATTCTCATACCTTGAAAATCAATGAGATAGGGAAGATCGTCTTTTATTATAACATTTTGGGACTGAAAATCCCTGTGTATGAGAGATTGCCTTGAATTTAAAAGTACCTCGATTAGGATGTCAAGCTCCCCTTTAAGACCCTTCATATTAAACCTTTCCTGCTTGAACTCACACAGGCCTATGACAAAATGATCCATAAAATAATCATGCTCCCATCTATAAAGGGATGCATCAAAACCATCCATGGTCCTAACCTTTTGATTTAGAAAATCAGTTACGGGATAGGTATGGAGTTTTAATATATTTTCAAGGGTCTTTTCGTATAAGGCCTTTCTGGTGTTCCACGATTCGTTGCGGAGTGAATATAAATCCGAATCACCTAAGTCCTCAAGGAGTATAAAATGTCCCACTGGATCATGGGCATACACTTCCGGTACATAAACATTTAAATCTTTTAAAAACCTTCCAATCTCAGCGTAATAAATATTTTCTTGACGGATAGGGTCATAATGGACCAAAATCGCCCTTTTATCTTCTGCCCATTTTATCCTGTAAAATGTCCTATCTGAACCCCTAACAGATAGAGGATGAATTTCAAAGGACATATGATCTGATAAGCCGAGGGATTCTTTTAAAAATTTGACAAGCGCCCTTCTATCATTCATTAAAATCTTTAAAGCACTCTTTTATTTTAAAAAAGGCATCCAGCGTGCCTATATCATACCAGAAGCCTTCATCTATTATAACACCTTTAATAGAGCCTGGTTTCTCATTTATTATCTTCAAGAAGGTGGCAACTATGGACTCCACCTTTTGTGGTTCTATGTAAGAGAGCATGTTTG
>JAOAFK010000059.1 GCA_026416315.1 Syntrophorhabdaceae bacterium
ATAGGAGATTTCAGAGACCTGCTCATTGAAAAAAAGTTGGCAGACCAGAGACATAAAAATATGGAGATCGCTTTTTTAACATTTATGGGTTTGTTTTTAGCCTTTTGCATACTTGCATTTATTTCAGGAATGAGACAGAGGGAGTATATTTCTTTTGGTGTCTTTTCCTTTGTATACAGCCTGTTATACTTTTTAGATACCAGTGTCTTCTTTGATACTGGTTTAAAAGACCACACAATACAGAAGTTTATATTTTTTCTTACATCACTACTGGCACCTTGTTTTCTTGTTTTTTCTATTGAAACATTCAGAGAAAAATACAATTTTTTTGTAAAACTCATCATCTTTGCCTCATTCGTTCTATCTTTTTTCTTTCTTATAACTATGGAATGGAAGATATACAGAATTTTTGTGTACGCCTGGACTCTCATGGCATTCATCACGGGGGGGTTGGTGATTTATAATATTATAAAATCCATAATTAGAAGAACCTATGCTGCCCCGGAATTAATAGTAATTATCTCACTGCTGACATTTGCAGGGATAACCTGGGCAGGTGAGGTTTCAGGTTTGTTCTCCACACAGAGGATAATCGGTTTTAATATGTCAGAGTTTGCCTTTCCTTTGGCAATGATATTATTCCTTTACACGATTTGTGCAAAATTTTCAAAAACATTAAAGGAACTTAAAGTTTTCTCAGATAGAATACTATCAACCCATGAAATAGAGCGTAAGAGGATATCCCGAGACCTACACGACAGTATTGGACAATCCTTATCAGCTATAAAATTAAGACTCCAGATGTTAAACAGTAAAGTGAGTGAAGAGAAAACACAGGAAAAGGATACATACAGGGCCCTCATTGATAATATCTCCTCTTCCATCGAAGAATTAAGAAATATCGCCATGGATATAAGACCATCCTTTATTGAAACAGTGGATCTTTCTGAGGCTTTAAAATTACATGGTGAGCGTTTTTACAAGCAGACAGGTATTAAGTTACACCTGGAGGTAACCTCTCAATCCTCAAAAGACTTAAGCACAAGGATAAGGGATAACCTGTACAGGATTTATCAGGAGTCTCTAAATAATATATCCAAACACTCAGAGGCAGATAATGTATGGGTTTCCTTGAAGGATGAGGGCGATGTAATTATTCTGATGATAGAGGACAACGGTAAAGGTTTTGAGCCCTTAACAACCTGCAAAGGCATCGGGCTTGAGACCATGAAGGAGCGGGCGTCATTACTCAATGGAGATCTTGAGATTAAAAGCAGCCTCTCAAAAGGCACAAAGATCAAGGTTATTGTTCCTTTAAAATGATAACTATAGTAATTGCCGATGATCATGCAATCTTTAGAGAGGGTCTTGAGGCACTCCTTGATAATCACCACGATTTAAAGGTCGTGGGGACTGTCCCCAATGGTGATGAAGCCCTTTATCTGATCACGAAAAATAATCCTGATGTAGCAATACTTGATGTTTCAATGCCTGGAAAAACATGCCTTGAAATAGCAGGGGAGATTAAAAAACATGGCCTGCCAACAAAGATTTTAGTGCTTACCATGCATAGGGACTATAAGATGGCCCAGGATATCATAAAAGCAGGTGTATCTGGTTACATTCTCAAGGAAAATGCCTTTGATGATCTGATTTATGCTATAAAAACCATCCATTCTGGCAAGCTTTATATAAGTCCCTCCCTCACAGAAAGAATGATCTCTTTGGAAGAAAAAGAAAAAGAGGATAAAACCATTATTTCTGACAGGGAGAAAGAGGTTTTAAAGTTGATAGCCCAGGGACTAACAAACAAGCAGATCGGTGAAAGGCTTTTTATAAGTGTTAAGACCGTTGAGACCCACAGGCATCATATCATGGAGAAACTGAACATCCACACCACAGCAGAACTCGTCAGATATGCCGTAAAGGCAGGGATTATTAAATAAATACATTATTCCCCTGATAAAAATACATTACTTAACCGATTGAAATAATTTTCTTTTCTTTTTAACTTCTGTAAAATGCGGACAATTATTGTGGATGACCATCAGGTATTTAGAACCACCCTCAGAGAGTTTCTCTCAGGTTTAAAGCTTGTGGAGGTCATCGCCGAGGCAAAAGATGGAAAAGAGGCAATAGAGCTTACAAAAGCCCTCAAGCCCGAACTTGTGATTATGGATATAAAGATGCCTGAGATGGATGGGTTTGAAGTGGCGGATAAGATCTATTCCCTTAAGGGTGATACGAAAGTCATCCTATATACCATGTATGAAATGGACAGTAAAATAAACAGGATGAAGGGTTTTCAAGGTTTTTTTCTATTGAAGGATAGGCTCTATGAGGATCTGCCAAAGATCTTAAAGAAAATAAAAGAAAATTCATCAAGGGGGTTAAAATGAGAATTTCCTTCATTTTTTTTACTCTCATCATATTCTTTCTATTTGTTCACCCTGTTTTTTCCCAGGAGATGAGGACCATTAATCCCATCTCCACACCGGCGAGGCTAAAAACAGGGGGTGAGCCTGTGGCAGAACCTGTGCCTGTTAATACCCAGGCTGTTAAATCAAATGTGGATAAGGTATTTAATGCCTGGAATAACGGCGGAGGTTTAATGGGTATGCTCTCCGATAATTTTTACGACAAGACCCGATTTTCCGATGCCATGCAGACAAACATACCAAAAGATTCAAA
>JAOAFK010000135.1 GCA_026416315.1 Syntrophorhabdaceae bacterium
TCACCGATAGCCCTGCCCATACCTAATATAAAACTTGCAAGAATTCCGGATCTTGCTGCAGGAATTACTATTTTATATATTGTCTGCCATTTTGTGGCACCCATGGCATATGAGCCTTCTCTGTATGACCTGGGCACACTCATTATAGAATCAAAGGATATACTGATGATTGTGGGAAGTATCATAATACCTAATACAATGGATGTGGAAATAAGAGAAAAACCTGAACCACCAAGATATTCCCTTACAATGGGCACTATATAGATCACCCCAAGAAAGCCATAAACTACTGATGGTATACCTGCGAGAAGTTCAAGGGCAGGTTTTAGAACCATTTTCAATCTTTTACCTGAATATTCAGCAAGATATATAGCACATGAAAGCCCAAGAGGCGCACCTATGATAAGGGCACCAAAGGTCACGAGAAAAGAAGAGATAATCATGGGAAAGATCCCAAAAGACCCCTTTGTAGGTGCCCATTTAAAACCAAATATGATATTTTTTAAACCTACCTTTAAAAATAGCGGTAGACCTTCTATGAAAATAAAAATAAATATCAAAAAAAGAAATAGTAAGGACGACAGGGCAAAAACAGTAAGGATATTTTTCACCAAACCCTCTTTTATAGAAGACCATCTATTCATATGAACCTATAAGCCCTTCTTTTCTTAAGATATCCTGTCCTTGCTTTGAAAGGACAAACTCTATAAATTCTCTTGTGTGGTCATCTGGTTCGCCATTTGATAGAAAAAGAAACGGTCTCATTATTTTATATGCACCTGTTTTAATACTTGAAACAGTGGGTGCCACTCCATCTATTATCAATGCCTTTACCTTTTTATCCACAAGACCAAGGGAAATATATCCAATGGCATAAGGGTCTGTAGCCACTATTTCTTTAACTGAACCGTTTGAATCCTGCACCATGATGCTATCATGTATCTCTTCGCCTTTCATAACAAGTTCCTCGAACGAACCCCTTGTTCCTGAACCCTCTTCTCTTGTTATGGCATCAATTTTTCTGTCTATCCAGCCTAGCTCCTTCCAGTTTTTTATCTTACCTGAAAATATGGCCCTTACCTGTTCCAGAGAAAGGGCATCTATGGGGTTACTCGGATGCACAACAATAGAGATACCATCATAACAGATGACAATCTCATTCAACCTCTCATCTTCTTTTAATTTTCTCGAAGACATCCCTAAATGAACTGTATTATTTATGCATGCCTGAATGCCTGCTGTTGAACCTCCTCCTTGAACATCAATTATAAATTTCGGGTGTTGCAACATAAAATATTCGGCAAGTTTTTCAACAAAAGGCATAACAGATGTTGAGCCTGCTATGGTAATTACATATTTTTTTTTATTGTGCCTCCCGTCTTTTGACCCGCATGAATATATACATATTATGGCAAATATAATGAAAAAAGTTGTCAATATCTTTTTTATCATACACTGTTTATTCCCTCGGTTTTGCGTGTCTTATTATCTTTCCCTCTACCATGAATATTACCAGTTCGGCGATATTTACAGCATGGTCTGCAATCCTTTCAAGATATTTTGCAATAAAGAGTATTCTTGTGGCCCTTGATATGGTCTTTGGGTTCTCAATCATATAGGTTAAAAGTTCACGAAAAATCTGGTCGAGATACTGGTCCACCATTTCATCATCGCGTGTTACTTTCAATGCCAGTTCAACATCCTCTCTCACAAAGGCATCGAGACTTTCCTTAACCATTAATTCCACTGTTTCTGCCATGCGTGGCAAGTCAATATAAGGTTTTAACTGAGGTTCTTGATTGAGTTCAAGCACCCTTTCACAGATGTTTACTGCCATGTCCCCTATTCTCTCAAGGTCATAATTTATCTTTATAGCTGTTGTTATAAACCTTAAATCTTTTGCTGCTGGCTGTCTCAATGCAAGAAGTTTAAGACAGAATTCATCTATTTCGACCTCTTTTGCATTTATAATGTCGTCGTTTTTTATAACTTCTCGAGATATTTCTGAATTTCTTTCCAAAAGTGCCTTGATCGCCCCTCTTATTGAATTCTCCACAAGCCCACCTTCATACAATAGACTCTCCTTTAATTCTTTTAACTCTGCATCAAATGCCTTATAAATATGTCCCTCCATATACTTCAATCCTCCCTTTTTATTTGTCTGATGATTATATTCATTTTTCTCTCTCAATACAAGATAATAAGTTGTGCTGAATTTTATATGGGTGATATTACATATTTTTTTACATTGCAATTTAATGTATACTCATAATCGTGAAAAAGCTCTTATTTGTTTTTATTCTATTTTTTATTTTATCTTGCTATGCATGGGCAGAATTAAATACCTTTGTCATAATCAGTGATACTCATGTTGGGTCAGCGGATTCTGTCTATGATGAATTTATATCAACCATTGAAAAACAGAATATAAATGTTATCATGCATGCAGGCGATGCCATACATAACCCTGGCAAAAAAAGTGAATGGAAAAAATTCTTTGAAATTACAGGAAATGATAGAAAGGTATACATAGCACCGGGCAATCACGATATAAATGATGTCCGTTCTATGAAAATCTTTTTGAATTTTTTTTCAGAACCTTACTATTCTTTTGCAGATAATGACACACTGTTTATATTTTTGAATACAGAGTTACCTCATGAAAAAGGAAAAATCACAGGGGAACAGCTTGAGTGGTTAAAAAAAGAGCTTTTAAGGGATTTTAAACTTAAATTCGTGTTTATCCACAGGCCCCTTTTTCCCATTTTTGCCGGCCATGGGCTTGACAGATCTAAAAAAGAAAGGGATGAACTCCATAGAATATTTGAAAAAAATGGCGTGTCATTGGTTATTTCAGGACATGACCATCTGTATAACCGATCCTTAAAAGACGGTATAACCTATATCATCTGTGCAGGTGCAGGTGGGCAGAATCATTTTCCTGCATTTAACAATGCAAAATACTATTTCCGTTATATCCTTGCAAAAAGGGTCGAAAAAGGATACACCTTTTTAGTAAAAGACTTATCAGGGGATACAGGGGATGAATTTCAGATCATTAAAGAAAAATAAAATCGTTTAATCACCTTTCTTTTCTCTTTATCTTTTCCAAGGCAAGGGCTGCATTCAGTCGCACGTTCTTATCCTCATCTTTAATATAATCCTTTAGTATTTCTTCGATTTCACCTTTTT
>JAOAFK010000192.1 GCA_026416315.1 Syntrophorhabdaceae bacterium
AAAGGCAGATCCCATACCGAAAGGAAGGCCAATCCCTGAAGATATAGTGGATCTGAAAGGAGAGGTAAAAGATGGTGTGTTATTTCTTTCCTTTACAATTCCTAAAAGAAACAAGGATGGAACTGAAGCAAAAAATATAAAAGGTTTTAAGTTATACAGAGGATGTGGTGGTTGTATCGGTGCATTTGAACTAATAAAAGACATAAGAGTCGATGCTAACCAAGGATATACTATATATGGTGGAAGGCTTTATACCTTTGACGATGACCTCATAGAAGGAAATGCATATTCATATAAGGTAATACCCTATACTCATGATACTATGAGGTGCAATGAATCAAATATTTACACGATAAAATGGGATTCTGTGCCGGATATCCCAGAAATTATAAAAGTAGAGGAATCAGATAGGACAGTTGAAATCTCATGGAGTGCAAAAACAGGCCTACTCTATAACATTTACAGGCGCATGGGAAACGAATATCCCCTGTTTCCTCTGAATGAGAGACCATTGGTCACTTCACACTATAAAGATACGCAACTTGAGAACGATAAAACTTATATCTATGAGGTAAGGGCAGTTAGAGAAAAAAAAGGGATATTATGGGAAGGCAGGGGAGTGAAGATAAAGGCAACACCTGTAGATAAGACACCTCCCTCTGTCCCAATAGGCCTACTGGCAGTAAAAGTAGAAAAAGGTATCAAACTAACATGGATGCATGTGTTAGATACTGACCTTGCTGGTTATAATATATACAGGGTTGAAGGTGATAGGAAAGAAAGGCTGTCAAAATCACCGGTTAAGGAGAATTTTTTTATTGATGATAAGCCCCCTGATGTGCGTTATATATCTTACTATGTAACTTCTGTGGATTTAAAAGGCAATGAAAGTGAACCTTCACGGGAGCAGATTATTATTCTGAGGGATTAGAATATGCATTATTTTGAGTATAAAAAAGACGAGCTTTATTGTGAGGATGTCCCCATAAGGGAAATAGTTAAAAAGACGAAAACACCTGTCTATATATACAGCTATAAAACCCTTGAAAGGCATTTCAAGGTGTTTGATAAGGCATTTGAAAAGATACCTCATTTAATTTGTTACTCCTGCAAGGCAAATTCAAATATTGCCATTATGTCAATATTTAGAAATTTAGGCGGTGGCGCAGACATCGTATCAGGAGGAGAATTATATAGGGCACTTAAGGCAAACATACCTGCTGACAGAATTGTATACTCTGGGGTCGGAAAGACAGAAGAAGAGTTAAAAACTGCTATTAAAGCGAATATCCTTATGATCAACATTGAATCAGAGGGTGAACTCGATGCCTTAATCCAACTGTCATCAAGGCTCAAAAAGGAGGTTCGGGTCTCCATAAGGGTAAATCCCCAGATTGATCCCAAGACCCATCCTTACATTACCACGGGTCTGAAAAAGAATAAATTCGGAATTATCTGGGATGAGGCATTGAAGCTTTACCGGAAGATGAAAAATTATAAGTATATAATTCCAGTGGGTATTTCTTCCCATATAGGCTCACAGATTCTTGAACTATCCCCTTTTCTTGAAGCAGTAAAATCTCTAAAAAATATGCTATATCAATTAAAAACCATGGGTTTTGAGATAAAATATCTCGATATAGGCGGTGGGCTTGGCATTACCTATAAAGATGAAAAGGCACCCCATCCGGAAGAATATGGTGATGCAATCATAAAGGAAATAAAGGACACAGGTGTAACTTTAATATTGGAGCCTGGCAGGGTGATAGTGGGAAATAGTGGAATACTTGTTACAAGAGTTCTATATATAAAAAATGTACCGGGGAAGACATTTGTAATTGTAGACGGTGCAATGAATGACCTGATAAGGCCATCATTATATGGTGCTTATCATGAAATATTGCCTGTCACCAAACATAATACAAAGAAAAAAAGGGTTGATATAGTGGGTCCTATATGTGAATCAGGTGATTTTTTTGCAAAGGATCGCCCTTTTTTTGAAGTTGAAAGGGGTGAATTCATTGCTGTATACGGTGCAGGAGCTTACGGCTTTTCCATGTCTTCAAATTATAACTCAAGACCAAGGGCACCGGAAGTCCTTGTGAAAGACGATGAATTCTATGTTATAAGAAAGAGAGAAACAAAAAGAGACCTTATAAAAGGTGAGTCTATTCCAGATTTTTTGAGGTTATAGCATGAAGGGTTTGGAATTCTACAAGTTAAATGCAAGTGGTAATGATTTTATCATAATCGACAACAGGGATGGGATAATAAACAGATTGTGCAAGGATATTCCTGATTTTGTTACAAGGGTATGCAGACAGCATCTATCTGTTGGTGCCGATGGTTTGATTCTCATTGAAAATTCAGATAAGGCAGACTTTAAATGGAGGTTTTTCAATTCCGATGGTTCAGAGGCAGAGATGTGCGGAAACGGAGGCAGATGCGTTGTAAGATATGCTTTTATAAAAGGTATTGCAAAGGAAGAGATGTCTTTTGAAACGCTTGCGGGGATAATAAAGGCACGGGTATCGTCAAATAAGGTTAAACTCCAGCTTACAGATCCAAAGGAATTGAAGCTTGACTATCCTTTAAGGTTTGACGAGACAGAAATTTTTATAAGCAGTGTGAATACTGGTGTCCCCCATGCAGTGGTCATCTCTGATGACATAGATAGGATACCTGTAGAAGAGATAGGCCGGAAGATAAGGTATCACAGCGTATTTGGCACCCAGGGTTCGAACGTAAATTTTGTCCAGATTATCGATGAAGGCAATGTAAAAATTAGAACTTATGAAAGGGGGGTGGAAGGAGAGACCCTCGCCTGTGGGACAGGTGCTGTGGCAACAGGGGTTATTCTTAAAGAAAAGGGCCTCGTAAAAAGCCCTGTGAGAATATGGACAAGGGGTGGTGAGATCATAAACATTTATGTGGAGGACAAAGTATACCTTGAAGGAGAGTCAAGGTTAGTCTTCAAAGGAGAACTATACGAAGAGGCACTTTTATAAAAAGAAAAAAAAGTTTGATATATAAGGAGGAGTTTTATGGATTTAAAAGGTGTTTATACAGCTATTGTAACACCTTTCAGTGATGGAAAGGTAGACGAGGAAAACTTTAAAAGATTAATAGATATGCAACTAAATGCTGGTATCAATGGTCTTGTGCCATGTGGTTCTACAGGTGAGGCTGCTACACTGGACTATGAAGAACATTTAAGGGTTATAGAGATTACCGTAAAACATGTTAACGGCCGGGTGCCGGTATTAGGTGGCACAGGTTCAAACAGCACAAGGGAGGCAATAGAACTCACAGATGCAGCTAAAAAAGTTGGTGCTGATATGTGTCTCCTTACTGCACCATATTATAACAAGCCTACCCAGGAAGGTTTATACCAGCACTTTAAGAAGATTGCGGAAGAGGTGGATATCCCCATGGTGTTATACAACGTCCCCGGTAGAACAGGTGTAAATATCTCACCGGAGACGGTTTTTAGGCTCTCACAGATAAAAAATATCATTGGTATTAAAGAGGCATCTGGTTCTCTAACACAGGTATCAGATATATACAGGTTAACAGAAGGCAGGTTTGTTATAATGTCTGGGGATGATAACCTTTTTCTGCCTATGATGAGTGTAGGTGCAAAAGGTGTTATTTCCGTTGCATCGAATATAATCCCTGAAAGGATGATAGGGCTATATAGGGCATTTCTTGTAGAGAAGGATATTCAAAAGGCAATAGATCTCCATACAGCACTTATGCCCCTTATGCAGGCAATGTTTATAGAAACAAACCCTATTCCTGTGAAGGCAGCCCTGTCATTTATGGGTGTTATAAAAAATGAATTGAGATTGCCTCTATGCCCCATCTCTGAAAAGAATGCTCAGACTTTAAAAGAGATAATCAAAGGATATGGCCTAATTTAGGGATAATTTTACCTTGAGAGGTGTAATATGGTGCGTCTTATTATAACAGGTGCAGCAGGTAAGATGGGTAAAGCCATTACTGGCCTTGCAGCACAGGATAAAGACTTTCAGATAAAAGGCTTGATTGAAAAAAAAGGACATGGTGCAGTAGGCACTAAGGATACACTTACAGGTATGGAAATTATAGATAATTTGGATGAAATCATTGATAATTGTGATGTTATAGTGGATTTTACCGAGGCAAAATCCTCAATGGAACATCTAAAGATTGCAAAGAAATACAAAAAGGCAATAGTAATAGGCACAACAGGGTTTAGTCAGGATGAACTGAATTTTATAAAAGAAACAGATGACACCAAAGTTGTGTTTTCACCTAATATGAGTATAGGCATGAATGTTATGTTTGACCTTGTGGATAGAGCAGCAAGGGTATTAAAAGACCACTATGATATAGAGATATTCGAGATGCATCATAAATGGAAAAAGGATGCACCAAGTGGATCAGCACTGAGATTAAAAGATATAATTGAGCAGACCGATAAAAACAGGAACTGGATTGAAATCTATGGAAGAGAAGGAATGACAGGGGAAAGAAGAAAAGATGAAATAGGTGTCTTGGCATCAAGGGCAGGCGATATTGTAGGAGAACATACGGTTTATTTTGCAGGGATAGGTGAAAGACTCGAGATCACCCATAGGGCAGGTTCAAGGGAGAATTTTGCAAGGGGTGCCCTCCTTGCGGCAAAGTGGATTGTGAATCAGAAAAATGGGTTTTATACCATGAGGGAGGTATTAGGATTATAGCTTGTTAAAAATTTCTCTTGCATTTGGATAAAATAACTGTTAGATATTTCAATAAGGTTATTTATCGGGTGGTATTATGGCTAAATATTCAAAGATACCTGAAGCGACAATCAGAAGGCTATCGAATTATCTGAAATGCCTTGAAGAGCTTGAGTCAAAGAATGAAAAGGTTGCGTCAAGTTCAACCCTTGCTGCCCTGTGCAATGTAAACCCCGCACAGGTGAGAAAGGATTTTGCATATTTTGGCGAATTCGGTATAAGGGGCATGGGATATAATATTGCTGAGCTGAAGGCGCATATAAAAAAGATATTGGGCATAGACAGGGAATGGAGGATTGCGGTTATAGGCATCGGAAATTTAGGCAGTGCCCTCCTTGTTTATAAAGATTTTTTAAAACAGAATTATAGGATTGTGGCTGCCTTTGACATAGACCCTGTTAAGGTAATAGGGAATATATCAGAGAGGATGGGCAGACCCGTTGAAATCCTTCATGTGAGTAGACTAAAAGAGGTGGTGGAGGCAAGAAATATCGAAATAGGCATTATAACAGTCCCGCCTTCTGAGGCACAGAAGGTAGCAAATCAGCTTGTTGAAGCAAATATAAAAGGGATACTAAACCTCTCGCCTGCACCTGTGAGTGCTCCAGAGCATGTGAAGGTAAGGAATCTCTTTTTTACATCTGCCCTTGACAACCTTGTTTATTACCTTACCAATTAGGTGATAATGTGTGGAAGATTATAAGTAATGTCATTGAAATATTCATCTATTCTGCAGTATATTTAGTCGTGGCCATCGTTTCCTTAAAGATATTGGGTGCATCTATAAGTTCAGATTTTGAAAAAAGGATTTCCATAGAAGGCAATACAGGTTTATCTATTATCTGCGGTTCTCTTTTAATAGGCATAGCAATTATAATTTCTTCAGTGTTTAAATGATGAAATCCATTTTTGTAACAGGAACAGATACAGGCGTGGGAAAGACAACAATCTCTGCATGCCTCTCTGCATTTTTATCAATAAAGAAAAAGTTAAATGTTGGGGTCATGAAACCCTTTGAGAGCGGGCTTTCTAAACGCAACAAAGATGAACTCCCATGGGATGCCATATGCTTAAAAGAGGCGTCTGGCAGCTCAGATGATTTAAATTCTATTAGCCCATATACATTTGAAGCACCCCTTGCACCTGAAGTAGCTGCATCTTTAGAGAATGTAAAGATCGATTTAAATATGGTGGATAGAATCTATAAAAGGATCTTGAACCAGCATGATATTACTGTCATAGAAGGTGCAGGAGGGGTACTTGTGCCTATCAAGAGAAAATTTTTTTATGGAGACCTCATAAAGAGATGGGGATGCCCCACCTTGATCGTATCAAGACTCGGGCTTGGCACCATCAACCACACATTACTTACCGTGGGTTATCTTAAGACAAGGGGTATTAAGATAATAGGGATCATATTGAACAACAATGACGGTACAGGAGACCTTGCTGCAAAAACAAATCCTGATATTCTTTCAAAATACCTCGATTGTCCCATTTTAGGAATTTTCCCTTACAAAAGGAATTTATTAAGGGATGGCATGAATAGACAACATCTTGCAAGGCTATTTGCAAAACACATTGATACAGAAAAGATGCTCAGTGCCATGGAGTTTTAAGCATATAGTCCTATCAAGCTGCTGGCAGATCAATCACATCAGATGGGCATGTGGATACACACAGACCACAACCCATACAGAGATTAGAATTTATCCTTGCCACAGGGTTCAGTGTATTACTTAGAAGACCAAAGATAGCCACATCCTTTGGCACTGATATGATCTCTATGGCACTGTGGGGGCATGCATTTTTACATGACCCACAACCACTGCATCTATCTTCATGGACCTGAGGAATGACCCTTTCTTCTTCTCTATCGAGGAGCATCTCTGATAGGGCACCTATGATTTCCCTTCCCTCCCATCTTTTTGCCCTGGGATGTCTGATAAAGCCCACATGGAATCTCTCCCTGCTCCATTTTGTGGGAGACCATCTGAGTTGTGGTTCTGACCTGTAAAATGAAAGAAATTCTTTGTTTTTAAGGTCTGATATTAAATCATCCATAAAGACAATTCTATCAACAGTAAGTGAAAGGGACCTCTTTCCTCCCCCTATGACAACCATACCATTCTTTTTTTCTAAATATTCGCCTTCCTCAAGGTTTATAAATATCACGCCATCACGTTTTATTTCCTCATACTCTAATTCACTATAAGATGGGGAAACAAAATTCCTTGTGACAACATAAACCTTTTTTCCAGACTGAATGAGTTTTTTTGCAAAATCTATAAATCTACTGGATATGTATTCATAAAACATAGAAGAAAAGGGATTTTCTGTTCCTGCATACAAGAGATAGGTATCTGCACTCTCGTCTATATCTAATTCAGGCTCTTTTTCACTGTATAAATATCGTTCATTTTCTCTTAGAACCTCGTATACCTTTTCCTTTCCTTTTGAAGCGAGAAGCCCTGCACCAAAACCAGTAAGGATTGAATCCTTAATATTCATGGGTTCTAAGGCCCCTCCGCATATATAAACACCTTCTATGTCTGCAGTAAGGGGTTCCACCTCTTTTACAAATCCATATTCATTGAGGGAAAAACCAAATAATTTAGATAGTTGTAAAAGCCCTTGATTTGGTCTCAATCCAATTCCAAGTACTGCATAGTTGAATCTTTCTTCTTTTATTTCGCCATCAGTATAGTACCTTATTGTAACACCTGCTTCATCCTCTTCAAAATATCTCGTATTTGTCCTTATAAAGCGGACACCCTTTTCCCTGAAGAGCTTTTCAAGAAAGAATTCCTGGCCGAATAGCCTTAAATCATTATAAAAGACAGTAATCTCAGGGTTAGACCTCATAAGTGTCCATTTTATCTCCCTTATCGTATAAGAGCAACAAACAGATGAGCAAAGAGGATACTCTTTTGACCTTGAACCTACACATAAGATAAAGGCAATTTTATTAAAGTCCTCAGGAAGTTTCTCGTTTCTCTGGTCTATTATAGAATCGTATTCAAGGCTTGTGAACACCCTTTTTCCTTTTATGTCTGACGGATCATATGGTGTAAGTCCTGTTGCTATGATCACCCTTTCTGCCTCTATTTCACCATGTTCCTCTATTTTTAATTTAAATATACCGTTTTTTCTCTCCACATGCTCTATCTTTTTTCCCTTAATAATTGTTAAGTGTTGTCTGTCTTTTATCTCATCAAAAAAGGTTTTAAAGCCCACCCGACAGTTGGCAATCTTTGCCATTAGGCCACCGATTTCCTCTGCAGATTCAATGATTGTTACCCTGTGACCTTCCTTGAGAAGGATCTTTGCCGCAGAGATGCCGCTTATCCCACCACCTATGATAATGACATTCATATCGTCTTTCTTTCTCCTAATATGTAGAGTATTATGTCTGTAATATATACGACCTTTCTTTCAGAAAATGTATTCAGTGCCATATGACATAAAGGACAGTATACAACGAATATACCCTTTGACCTCGATGCAATGAGCCCCACACATTTTTCTGTCATCTCTTTATTGGAGAAAAACAGGTTGCCACCACAGCATCTGTCCCTTATTTTCTCTCCGTCTATCTCACCGCCAAAACCCGTGATGATCTCTTCCATTATGTTTTTATTTTTTATGGCAGTTTCCTTTGGCCTTAAAAGCACACAACCATAATAAGGTGTAAAGAGCATATTTTTTAAATCTCTTTTAATCCCCATATCTTTAATTTTTGAAATGTCAAACAGGTCAAGGGGGTTATATATATGGAAGATGCCTTGGTGATCCGATTCTTTCAAATTTCTGTAGCATGCAGGACATGGTGCAATCACATGTTTTGACAGTCCTTCAGCCTTTTTCAGATTCTCACCAGAGAGCTTTAATAACTCTTCTTTGTTTCCGTATTCCACGGCACCGCAGCAGTTCCATTCAGGTATCTCCTTTAGTGTATAACCAAGGCCTGTGAGGATCTTTCTTGTGGCCACATCAAGCCTTTTAGCAGAACCGGTTAATGAACAACCTGGATAATAACTGTATACCATATGACTAAATCCTTTTTATTTTATGGGGTAGATGAAAACTTATGTATTCTGTCCACTTCATAAGATGCTTCAAATACCCGTTTTTTATAAGAAAACCTATGGCATTTAAAAAGATATATGGTTCGTATACCCTTCCCCAGATGGATATGGAACCCTTAAAGGCCTTTTCAAATGGAGAGGAAAGCTTCAATGACTCTCTCAATGCCCTTACAACCTCAGGTACCCTTATCTGCCATGGACACGCATCAGTGCATCTATAGCAACTTACACAGTTTTTAATCAAAGGGTCATGGTCAATTGAATCATCTCCCATGAATATTTTCAACAGAAGACCCTGGGGATTAGCATGCATGGAGAAATCGTTTAAGGTGCAAACAGAAGCACATATCTTACATCCCAAACATACAGAAAAATCGCCCTTTTTATAACCTGTAAACCCTATAATCTTTTCCACATCAATCTTCTGCGTCATTAAGCTCATCCTCTTTTATTGTAAGATAAGGTATGACCTCCTTTATATCTCTACCTGACATATATGAGAAAAGGTTCTGTAACCTCTCTGATATCCCCTTAAAATATTTTGTAAGGGGAATTTCTTGGGGACATGCCTCTTCACAGGCCCCACATCCTACACATGTCTGAGATACATGATACATGCGTATCATATGGAAGATTTCCTTTCCATAGGGGAAAATTTCTGTACCTGTCCTTAACATTTTATTTATGAGTGCATCACCTTTTGGCAGGTATTCATCTCCGGCAAACAGGCAATCTACGCAATAACATACAGGACACATGTCCCTGCAGTTTTTACAGAGGATGCATTTTGAAAAATCACTGTTAAATGTTGCCATATCCGTAGTAAATGGTTCAGTCTTTACACCTTCAGAAAGGATAAATTTTCCTGTAAATTCAATGGTTTCTTCATCTATCAAGCCTAAAAACTCATTTCCTTTATCGCTATACGGGAATATCCACATGCTTCTATCTTCCGCAATTCTTATCCCTGCATCACCCACAACAGCCCTTTTTTCCCGACAGAACCTGCAGGCCCATCGTAATTCCCTATTGTTTTTGTCAAGGGCTTGTTTTATTTCAAAAAAATCATGGGGCATGTCAGCATTGGCCTTTTTTAAAGATATGGCCCCAGGACAGTCCACAGATACCATGATTGCTGTTTCTGGATCTATCTGGTTTAACTTTATAAGCTCTACCATTGCCCTTATCTCGCACGGTCTCAGTAACATCAAGGCCTTTATGTCTTTGCCGAATACCCTGTAGAAAAATGTTGCACCGTTTATACTGAAATATGGATTGAATAAGAAAAGGTCATCCACATGATCTCTGTATATCTTATGGGTTATAAAGATACTGTTTTTTCCAAATCCTAAGGCAATATGGTTCTGTTTTTCCAAGAATCTGTTCAGTGCAGCCTTTATTTTTTCGTTATCAATTCTTTTTCCCTGCATTTTTCTCTTCCCTTAATTCATTATAGAAATTCGTGATCTTTTCGATGAATTTCCTTGCCTCTGCAGCACTTATCCAGAAGAGCTTCACCTTTCCTTCCATTGAAAATGCCTTGAACATCTCTTTTAAAGCCGCCATCTTTCTCCTTGTGAAATAATTTCCCCTGATGAAGTGGCAATCTCCAGGATGACATCCAGAAACAAAAACCCCATCTGCACCTTCAAATATCGCCTTTATGACAAAGGCAGGATCCACCCTGCTTGAACAGGGCACCTGTATTACCCTTACCTTTTCTGGGTATTTCATCCTGAGGCTGCCTGCCATTTCTGATGCCTTAAATGTGCAGTAAGAGCAGGCAAATCCGACCACTTCAGGTGCTTTTTCCGTTTTATCTGTCATATATTCCTCCTACAGGCTTTTTATGCTATCTCAAGAAGCCCGCTTATCTCATCCGCTATAAAACTATCAAAATATCCCTTCAAAGATATGGCAGATGAGGGGCATGTGGCATTACACAGACCGCAACCCATACATGCAGCCTCCTCTACCTTAACAACCCTCAATTTTTCATCAAATTTTATGGCCTTGGCTATGCAGGCCTCTTCACACTGCCTGCATCCACTGCACCTTTTAGGATCTACATAAGAAATAAAAGGCTCTACAAATGCATAACCGAGATTTAACATGCCAAAAAGTTTTAGTGCCGAGGCCCTACCATGATTAATGGATTCTTCAGTATCTTTAGGACCAGAGCATGAACCTGCTATAAATATCCCCTTTACTGCCGTATCAAAGGGTCTGAGTTTTATATGCGCCTCAAGAAAAAAACCATCCTTATCGAGGGAGATTTTCAAAAGCTGCCCGAGGGCTCTACTATCAAACGCAGTGGACATACCAATGGATAGGACAACAAGGTCAAATTCCTTCTCATATACCTCTCCTAATAAAGTATCTTCACCTCTTATGATGATATTTTTATCAGTGGGTATGATTTCTGCTACATTTCCCCTTGTAAAGAGCACACCTTTTTCCTGTAAAGATTCAAAATATTCCTCACCACCTCTTGGATGTGCCCTCACATCCATATAAAAAGATTCTACAAACGAATCTGGGTATCTTTGTTTAATTTCTTCTGCTGTTTTTAAGGAATTGATACAGCAGATCCTTGAGCAGTAGGATCTTCCTATGGTTTCATCCCTTGAACCTATGCAATGGAGAATTGCCACACGGGGTTTTTTAGGAAGTTCAAGGTATTCTATTCCCTTTTCGAGGTCAAGGGTGGTGACTATTCTTTTATCTTTTTTATAATGCAATTCAGGTTTTATGGATGGATCAAAGGGTGTAAAACCAGTGGCAACGACAACTCCACCAACAATAAACTTTCTCTCCTGTCCGTTATTATTTATTGTCACCTGATAGTTACCGAAGAAGCCCTCAAAATTTGTAATGATTGTATCTGTATAGATCTCTACATTATCGAGCCTTTCTATTTCATCTATCAATTCACGGATTATTTCTTTGCCATTTCGCATAGATGGCCATACTTTATTTAGCAGCCTTACATGACCACCTAATTCTTTCTCCCTCTCTATGAGATAGACCTTTATCCCCATACGGGCAAGAAACAGGGCAGCGCTCAATCCTGAGACACCACCGCCTATTACAAGGGCAGATTTATTCACCTCCACCATCTTTTCTTCAAGGGGTATATAGTGACTTGCAGCATATAAACCGGATAGTATAAGCCTTTTTGCCTTTTCCGTGTTTGCCTCAATATCGTCACCAACCCATGAGCAGTGCTCCCTTATACTTACACGTTTTAGATAAAAAGGATTTGTTCCGGATTTTTTAAGAAGATCTCTGAAAAGATCCCCATGGAGAGAGGGTGTGCAGGATGCTATCACAACCCTGTCAAGCTTTTGATTTTCAATGCTCTCTTTTATGATATCCTGGCCAGGCTCTGAACAGACAAAGGCATAGTCTATAGAAACTACAACACCAGGTATCTTTTTAAAATATTCACTCAGATATCTTACATCCACTGTATGCTTTATATTATGTCCGCAATGACAGATAAATATACCTGCTCTCATAAAGCCGCCTTTATATATTCCATGCAGGCAGAAGCAGCCTCTCCTGCCGATGCAACGGTGTCCGGAATGTCTTTAGGTCCTGATGCCATACCGCATACGAATATACCGTCCATGCTTGTCTTAGATGGGTAGACAGGGTCAGTATTTACAAATCCATATTCGTCAAGTTTTAATGACATGATTTCAGCCAGTTCCTTTATGGTGGCCTTTGGTCTTACACCTGTGGCAAGGATAACAAGGTCCACCTCTATTTCACTTAATTCACCGCTTAACATATCCTCAACCCTGACTATGAGCCCGTTTTCACCTTCTATAATCTCTCCAGGGATGCCCCTAATATATTTCACACCTGAACCTTGGGTATTCTTGTAGAATTCTTCATAGCCTTTCCCATATGCCCTTACATCTATATAGGATATATACACTACAGCATCTTTTATCCTGTCCTTGATTATGCTTGCATGTTTGGCTGTATACATACAGCATACCCTGGAGCAGTATCTTGAACCAGTCTGCCTGTCCCTTGAGCCAACACACTGGATGAAATAGAATCTCTTGGGTACTTTACCATTAAAAAGTATTTCCCCACCGGTTGGTCCAGTAACAGAACTCATCCGTTCAAATTCAATACCCGTTAATACACCTTTTATTCTGCCATAACCGAATTCTTTCTTTTCAGTTGGATCATAGAGGTCAAAACCTGGTGCTATTACTATTCCATCAAAATCCATCTCTATGGTCTCATCTTTCATCTCATAATCTATGGCACCCACCTCACACCTTCTCTTACATTCACCGCATTCATTACAACCCTCAATCATGCTTGCAAGGCACCTTGAGGCCTCAAGGCATGCACTATCTCTGTCATAGCCTAAAACAACCTCGCTGAAGTCGTTTATCCTCTCGGACACATCCTTTTCTTTCACATGGATACGGGATGTTGTGCCGTATTTTTCTTTTAAGCGTAATACATCTTCTTCTGTGAGGGGTTCTGGAGATTTTGGTGTTTCAAAGACAAGGGGATCTTCTCCCCTTAAATATCTCGAGATGTTTATGGCTGCCCTTTTACCAGCTGCAATGGCATCAACCACATATGCAGGTCCTGTCACCACATCGCCACCGGCAAAGACACCCTTAAGCTCTGTCATATTGGTTTTCATGTCAATTTTTATAGTGTTGTCCTTGCTAAGGGAGATAATGTCTTTTAGAAATCCTGTATCAGGCCTTTGTCCTATGGCAGTGATCACCGTTTCTACATGGAGAATAAATTCTGAACCTGGTATCTCTACAGGTCTTCTTCTGCCTGATGCATCCGGTTCAGTAAGTTCCATCCTTATACATTCCACCTTTTTCAATCTACCATTTTCACCAATAAACCTTTTAGGTGTTGCGAGAAACTCGATGGTTATTCCCTCTTTTAGAAGTGCCTCCACCTCTTCATAGGCTGCAGGCATCTCAGCCCTTGTTCTTCTGTATATAATTTTGACCTCTTTTGAGCCAAGCCTTAGGGCAGTTCGTGCACAGTCCACAGCAGTATTTCCACCACCTATCACAGCTACGGTATTACCGAGTTCTATTTTTTCTCCCATATTTACCCTTTTCAAAAAGTTAAGACCATCCATTACACCTTCTAAGTCTTCGCCATCCACATTTAGATTTATGCCTTTTTGGGCACCAACACCTATAAAGATTGCATCGTATGTGTTTTTTAGCTCTTCGAAGGTGATATCCTTACCCACTTCTGTGTTGCACTTTATCTCAACGCCGAGTCTTTTGATGTATCCTATTTCTTTTTCCAGCTCATCCTTTGGAAGTCTGTATTCAGGTATGGCATATCTTAACATCCCACCCGGTTCAGGTAATGCCTCGAAAATGGTTACATTATAACCTTCCAGTGCAAGGTCATGAGCACATGCAAGGCCCGATGGGCCCGCACCAATTATGGCCACTGATTTGTCTGTTTTCTGTACTTGAGGTACAGGTAGTTCATCTATGTTGAAATTATCTACAGCAAATCTTTTCAGATCCCTTATGGCAAGGGAGGCATCAAGGGCGCCTCTATTACAGACACCTTCACATGGTGCATAGCATACCCTTCCGCATACAGATGGCAATGGGTTTGTTGACCTTATAAGTAGATATGCATCTTTAAATCTACCGTCTTTGATAAGCCTTATATAACCCGGGACATTAGTATGTATGGGGCATGCATCAATACATGCGGCCCTGCAGGGTCTTTCTTCCCTTTTATCAATTGTTGCTTTGTTGGGTATTGCCTGTGGAAAGGGAATGTATACGGCCTTTCTCTCACCTATACCCATATTGAATTCACTCTTCATGACAACAGGACATCCTGCAAAGCATGTTCCACAGGCAGTACATTTTTTTACATCCACATATCTGGATTTTTTGAAGATAGTTACCTTAAATCCTCTTCCGTTCTTTTTTATTGATATAGGCTTTGCGAGGGAAATAAGTTCTATGTTTTTATTTAAGGCCACCTCTACCATCTTCGGAGATAATGTGCATGTTGAACAGTCAAGGGTCGGAAAGGTTTTATCGAGTTGAATCATCCTTCCACCGATGGAAGATGTTTCTTCTAACATGGTTACCTTAACACCACACCCTGCAAGCTCAAGGGCAGCGGTAATCCCACCTATGCCTCCTCCTACAACAAGCACCCTTTTTTCTATATCTTTCTGCTCCTCTTGCATTTTGTCCAAGCCCTTATTAACCCTGGAGTAAGTCTTTTAGTTTATCCCTTATTTTATTTGCATCAGCAACAATTCCATAATGGGCATACTGAAAGATAGGTGCCTCTGGGTCTTTGTTTACTGCAATAATGCATTCAGAGTCTTTCATGCCTGCAATGTGCTGAAATGCCCCGGAGATACCCATAGCAAGATAGACCTTTGGTTTTACTGTCTTTCCAGATGTGCCCACCTGTCTTTCTTTTGGCAGCCACTGTTTGTCTATAACAGGTCTTGAACCGGATATGGTGGCCTTCATGAGGTTAGCAAGTTCCTCAAATTTCGGGATCTCATCTTTGTTGCCGATACCCCTGCCGAGAGAAAGTAAAAACTCTGCCTTTGTGATATCCACACCTGTCTTTTCTTCTTCCACATACTCTACAAAGCTTCTCTCCTCTATTCCTGATGGGCCATCTACGGTTATTTCTTCTGCATTTTTCCCCTTTTCAGTCACATGGTCTTTAAAACTGCCGCTTCTTACAGTGATGACAAGGGGGCTTTCCTTTGCCTTCTTAAACTGGCCAAAGACTTTATCTGAATAGTAACTTTTGAAAAATATCTGCTCATTTCTGTCATATCCACTCACATCAGTTATAATGGGAAGGCTCATCTTTCCTGCAAGATAGCTTGCAAGCTCAATACCTGATGATGAGTGGGTAAATATAACTATCTCAGGTGCACCTAATGTGCCTATAATCTTTGAGATTAGCTCTGTTATAATTAAGGGATTCAAAAACAGGGATTCTTCTAATTTTGCCTTTATGATTTTGTTGACAATGCTGTTGTTAAGATTGTAGTTGCCTTCTGGAATGAGAAGGAAGGCATCCTTTCCTGCAAGATGTGCCATCCCTATGGAATCAAGATTTCTTTCCTCAAAAACACCGCGTCTTACTTCAGATATAATAAGTGCGTAACTCATCAGCACACCCCCTTCTTTTTAAGGATCTCTAATATTTCCTTGCAGATTTCATCCATCTCTCCAGTGAGCATGGTGGCGCCGCCCTTTTTCTCAGGATATGACCACTTAATTAAATCTATAATTGCATCACCCCTTGAGGCAAAATCATTGAATTTAAATGTCTTTCTTTCCACCTTTGAAGCCTTTCTTATGCCCATGATGGATACGTATCTCGGTTCATTTATCCCGCTCTGAATTGATAAAATACACGGTGCCTTTATCTTGATCCTTTCCTGAAGCCCACCTTCAAGCTCCCTTCTCAATACAAAATAACCATTTTCTATGGCATCAATGCCTATGACCATAGAGGCATAGGGTAGATCCATCTTGCCTGCGAGTATACCCCCTGTTGCAGCAAACTGGTCATCCTCTGACTGAACACCTGTAAATATGGCATCAAACTTTATATCTTCTTTTTTAAGAAAGTTGTAGATGGCCTGTGCCCTAAGCGCTGGATCATGAATGGCCTCCTGGGTTTCCATGAGAATGCCATCTTTAGAACCCATGGCAATTGCCCTTCTTAATACCTCATCGGATTCGGCACTGCCGATGGATATGGCTGTAACAGAACCGCCCTGACCCTCCACTATCTTTACTGCCTCTTCCACTGCATAGTTATCCCAGTCGTTCATCTTAAAAGGGATCTTGGAAAGGTCTATGTTTTTTCCATCATCTATAAGCCTTAATTCTTCTTCCTGGGTTGCTGCCACTCTTTTTACAAAAACAAGGATATCCATATCAAATCACCTCCATTAATATCTCGGATAATTCCTTTACTGCGAGTCCTTTTTCCACTGCCTTTTCTTCAAGGGTCATAACACAAAAAGGACAGGCAGTGGTAATGATCTCTACACCTTTGGATTGTGCTTCTTCAACACGGGTTTCACTGTTTCTTTTATAATGGGTTTCTACCTCGAAAAACATCCTTCCGCCGCCGCCTTCACAGCACAGGGATATCTCCTTTGACCTTGAGAATTCCTTTAGGTTTGTATTGTTTATGCTTTTAAGTATATCTCTTGGTTCCTCAAATATCTTGTTCTGTTTTCCTAAAAAGCACGGGTCATGATAGATTATCTCTTTTTCAAAAGGTTTATGAGGCTTTAAAGCACCTTCTTTTATAAGGCCTGAGAGCACCTCTGTATAATGCATAACCTTTATGCCCGTATCGCCATATTCATTTTTCATGGTGTTCATGCAGTGGGGAGAGAGGGCTATGATCTCTTTTACACCGTATTCCTTGAAATTCGTTTTGTTCTCTTCCATGAGTTCTTCAAATAAACCGAGTTCCCCGATCCTTCTTATTTCGTTTCCGCAGCAGCATTCCTCTTCTCCTAATATGCCGAATTCGTAGCCTGCCCTGTGAAGTAATGTGGCTACATTTACAGGTATTACCATGCATCTTGGGTCATAGGCATGGACACAACAGAGAAATAATAGCCTTTTATGTTCTGTCTCAGATATATGAGGGACTTTAAAATTCAGTTTTCCTGCCCATTCACCCCGTTTTGATCTGGGTTTACCCCATGGGTTCTTCTGTACAAAGGTATTCTCCAAAGCCTTCTGGATTGCAAGGGGGATATCTCCATTTTCAACAAGAGTTGACCTTATGTCAATTACTACCTCTGATGGTTTTACATCCCTTGGGCAGCGTATCGTGCATGCATTACAGGCAGTACAATACCAGGGAATTGATTCGTCAATGGTATAGCTAAACTGCTTTTTTCTTACAAGCATCCTTATATTAAAAGGTGTCCTGCCTGACTCAGGACAACCGCCTGTGCATTTTCCGCACTGGATACAAACCAGCACACGACTTGCCGCCTCATCTTGCATATATTACCCCTTAATCAAATTTTTCTGTTAAGACCCTAAAAAGATAAGGGTCTATTTTTTTTATGCAATGTTTATACCATAAATGGGAAGAAAATTTTTGCAATAAATTAAGTAGATTATGGGTTTTTTATTTTTTTTACTGTTAGGGATGTGTATCATATGGAAACAGTTATGACTATATGATACAATGTGTTTACTTTTTAAACAATTTAGTATTTGTATTAAACAAATTATACTGGGTATTATCGTTTATGTTTACTGTGGCATTTAAATTGCTTGATAGTTTTAGCAGAAAATAAAAGGAGCACATAATGATCAGGGTTTTGATTGTAGATGATGAGATACAGCTTGCCCAGGCATTTAAAAAACAGCTTTCAAAAGAAAATATGGAGGTCACCATTGCCACATCAGGTCAAGAGGCCTTAAACAAAGTTGCAGAAGATGATTTTGATGTAGCTGTCCTTGATATAAAATTGCCTGATATTGACGGTATTGAATTGTTTTCAAAAATAAGACAATTTGAACCCACCATTGAGGTGGTTATGTTAACTGGATATGCCTCAGTGGATACAGCAATAAAATCCATGAAGCTTGGAGCATATGATTATCTTACAAAGCCCTGCAAAACTTCTGAACTATCAAATGTTATATTAAAGGCATATGAAAAAAAATCCCTGAAAGATAAAAACATCCTCCTTAAAGAGCACATCCAGAGGATCAGTATCCAGGATGAATTTGTTGGGAACAGTAAACAGATGCAAAAAGTTAAAGATCTGATTTCCCTTGTGGCACCTTCGGATACGCCGGTTCTTATTCAAGGTGAAACAGGCACAGGAAAGGAACTTGCTGCAAGGGCAATCCACAGCTTGAGCCCCAGGGCATCAAATCCTTTTGTGGCAATAAATTCCAGTGCCCTTCAGGAATCCATGCTTGAAAGCGAGCTTTTTGGATATAAAAAAGGTGCATTCACCGGTGCACACAGCAACAAACCTGGTCTCCTTGAAATTGCCAACGAAGGGACTTTTTTTGTTGATGAGATAGGTGATATGACCCCTACCATTCAGGCAAAACTTTTAAGGGTTCTTGAGAATGGAACTTTTTTAAAATTGGGTGATACAAAAGAAACAAAGGTGAATGTTCGTTTTATATTTGCCACAAATAAAGACCTCACCAACGAAATTAAAGAAGGGAGATTCAGGAAAGACCTTTTTTTCAGAATGAATGCCTTTGTTATCCATCTTCCACCCCTTAGAGAAAAAAAGGAAGATATACCCCTTTTGACAGAATATTTTCTTTCAAAGTTTACAAGGCCAGGAAAAAGGAAAATCCTTTCAGAAAGGGCTAAAGAACTTTTAAAGGAATATCACTGGCCTGGAAATGTGAGGGAGCTTGCAAATGTGATAGAGAGGGCGTGTTTAATAAGTACAGACAGGACAGAAATTTTACCAGAAGATCTCCCTGAAGTGATATTCCATTCAAATTATGGACAGCCTCAAAGTATCGATAATATAAATAGAAAATTAGATTCTACCCTCCATAGATTAGAGACAGAGCATATTCTGAGTGTATTGGAATGTGTTGGAGGGAATAAAAGTAAGGCAGCCCGTATATTGGGTATCAGCAGAAAAAAGCTATACAGTAGACTTGCAGAAATAGAACATAATAGAATCCATTAGAATGCCCCTAAGGAGGGGCATTCTACAATGTTTTAAATTTAAAAATTTACTTCTTGGCAGGTTTCGATTTTGCACCGGCTATTTTTGTTACTGTCATCACACCTTTTACATAGGTGGCAGATACCTTATCCCCAACCTTTATATCTGCTGCACTTTTATAACCTTTAAATTTTGCACTGGATATATCAAAAGTTAAAATGCCTTTCTGGGTTTTAAATGTTAGAAGTTGCCCGTCCACCTTCTCCACTATTCCCACAATCCCTGG
>JAOAFK010000019.1 GCA_026416315.1 Syntrophorhabdaceae bacterium
AATCTCCTCATCTAAATCTTCTCCTTCACTTTTGCCGAAATATAAAATGGTTCAAAAGGTCTGCCACTACCTGAGAAAAATTTTCCAAAAAATTCATAGTATTCAAGACGGAGTGCCTGAACAGATGCAATCACCCCTTCAAGAACGATGGCCACAATATTGCCCAGTATAATAATAAAAATACTTAAACCACCGCCCACATAGGGTATACTTTTCAATTCTTTTGCCACCATAAATGCTGCAAACAAAAGGGCAGCATGGCTCATGGCATAAGCAGCAAGACGAACAAAGCTGATGGTATTTGCAAGATAACTGAGAATCGCTTCAAAGGCACCAACACATGATTCCATAATGGCAGCGCCTATACCCTCTTCCTTTTTATGATGAACACCTTTTCTCTGTTTTATTATATGTTCGAGAGGTTCTTTAACTGCCCAACCTATGATAGGAATAAATATAAAAACAAAGATAAAGACACCTAACAATCCATGTGCTTTTATAGAAGCACCTTTTATAAGTATTATTATTGCGCCCCAGTAAAAAACGATGCCAATTAATCCGAATTTATCGAGCAAACCACCTATTACATCCCCTTTTCTAAAATGATTCAATGCATTTAGGATTAAACCGACGCTTATCAAAACAATGCCTATGGAAATTGCAAAATACATAAGTTTTATAGGATCACAGTCAATGGGGTCATGCCATATGGCATACTTTTTCAACTCTTCGATGCCAAAATAGCTTCCATAAATTACACCAAAGATCATGCTTGAGATACCAACAGATATAATTAACACACCAAAATCTTTTATCTGTTGAGATTTGCCTTTGGCCAAAGCGATTATTCCGCAGATTGCGAGGACCAAACCATGTCCCACATCACCAAACATCATGCCGAACATGAGCACATAGCTCAATGCAACAAAAAGGGTTGGCTCAAACTCCTTATATGTGGGTAGACCATAGGCTGAAACAAGCATCTCAAACGGCCTTAGTAGCCTTGGATGCTTCAAAAGGACAGGCACTTCGTGTTCAGAAGCTTCATCTGGTGGTCTTATATTCAGGATATATCTATTCTTTGTGGTTTCTCTAATGACCTCTTCTACTGAATGAATTTCCCTTAAGGGAACCCATCCTGAAAGGGCAACTGTTGCCTCTGTCCTTAAAAACTTTTGACCTGCCTTTATAAGACCATATTCGAATTCAATAAAACCCTCTATCTCATTTAAAATGTCTATGATTTCAAACTTTAATGAATCTATCTTCAGATTTATCTCATCTATTTCTACAGATAGCCTTCTATATTCTTCATCCTTTTCCATAAGAAAACTATCCATTGTTTCTTTTTCCACAACAGGTAAAAGTTCTTTCTGAAAACCAGCCTGTTCAAGGAGTTTTTCTAACTCGCTGCTTTCTTCCTTTGATGTCACAATAAACATATACTGTTGATTTTTTTCTCTTTTAAGGGGGATTATAATTGTGTTTTTACCTAAATTTCTGTTGAGATATTCAAGATTACCCAGAGGTATATTTCCTGTTACGAAATGGAGAAAGTTAAAATGTTTTTCATTTAAGATGGGTAGTTCAAACCCTCTGTATAATGAATACCTGTCAATAGTTTCCTTTATCTCCCTCTGTGTTTTTAAAAGCCTTTCCTTTTCTGCAAATAGCTTTCTGGATTCACTCTCTATTTCATTTAATGTCTCTTCTGCCTTCTCTAAAGTCATCTCCGTTGAAGTGTAAATCTCTTTTGCAGGAGGTATATTGAATGTCTGCCTTAATTCCTGAATGCGTAAACGGATGTGCTCAAATTTAGATAAATCTGAATTGACTTCCGTGGACTCCGAAAGTTCTGTGCCGTAACCTGATTTTGTCTTTTCAAGATGCACTTTATTGAGTTGTCCTATGGCTTTTAAAACATCTCTTTCATCATTAGATAGGATTATTGCCTCTAAAAATACCATAGGTTCAGGCTTAAACATGGAGTCCCTCGATATAATCTCTTAAAACAAGATGTTTTCGTATATAATCAGAACCGTACCCTCCACTGATACCTTCTGATAAGGCTATAAGGTTTAAAATTTCAATGCGCCTAAGACCTATATAGCCGATGATACATCCAAAACCCATATGATTTTGATAAAAAACCTTGTTACACAAGCGGTAAAACCTCTTCCAGGCATATGACTCAAGGATAGATAGGTCAGGTGGAGATTGCTCTATTTTACTTAATTCTGAAGGGATAATATCTATTACGCGCCTTTCTAATGCTTTTATCACCGCCGCGGGATCTAATTCGCCTAAAAGACTTGTAAAAATTCTTTTTTGAATGGCTGTTCCTTCCACATGTAATGGTTTTAACTGATCGGGAATTAAATCATAAAGAAATCTACCCCTTGTTATAAGCATAAGGTGAAATATATCTATCTCCTGATCAACAACGGGTTTTATATAGGCACGGTCGCTTTGATTCAGCCTGTTCATTTTTAATATAAGTTCTTTAAAATATGCGCTATCAAGAAATGCTTCAATGAAAAATGGCTTTGCATTGTTTCCATATAACTGGAATGCACTTTTGATGGTATCTTGGAAAAAACCCTTCGGAGTATATTTGATAAACCCCTCAATATCTTCTGCATCAACAAGTTTTTTTATATTTAAAGAAAGTTCTCCTGGTAAATTAATTATAAAATGCTTTAGTCTAAAAAGTGGTGTTTCTGTAAGGAAACCTCTCAACAGTATCTTTAGATTTTCTAACTGGAATCGGGTGGCAATCCAATTGAGAAAATTTATATAGTTTTCAGGTAAATAAGCATAAAAGCTATAGATTTCTGTAATAAAATCATATATGCATCTTTTTTGAAAAGTATAATTATTTTCAATTGCCCTTTCCGGATAAACTGATTGAAAAAAATCTGTGATGTTCTGAATGCGGCTAAGCTCTAAGAGCCTATCGCCCTTTGCCATTTTACTGTATCGGGCATGTAATAGGGAAGTAAGATAATCTAAATCAGGTGCATTTATGGCCTTTTTTCTAACTTCCAGGATTTCTTTATCTTCAGCTATGTAATCATGCATATCTTCTTAATGATCCATTCAACAGTTTTTTGTTTTGCCTCCTCACTTAAAAAAAACTGGCCTTTTATCTCCTGAGACTTCTGAATTAACATCTTCTCTTTTTCTTTTTCAGCCTTCTCAATTGCTGAATTTATTATATTCTGTGCCTCTATCACCGCATCCCTTTTAGCCTTTTCAATCATATCCTGTGCCTTTCTTTTTGCTTCTGCTATTATTTGATCTCCTTCTGTTTTTGCCTTTTCAATTATTGACCTTGCCTCACTTTCTGTGGAAACAATTCTTTCTATCACCTCTTTCATATTTACCCCTTTATAATCGAACCTCTTTATCTACAAATCTGACTTCTTTTTTGAAAGTTCTTTTTTCCGGCACATCAAGTTTAAATCTTTTTATTACTGTATCACCAATTAATCTTGCTGCCTCTTCATGGCTGATTAGGTCTGTATTTATTATTAGATGGTAAAGAAGGGGGTTATTAATGTCTTCACCAAAATTATCTTTGATGTAGCGTGATTTTGCCTCATCCTCTTTTTTAACATAGGTAATAGCTTCATCTTCAGTCATACC
>JAOAFK010000043.1 GCA_026416315.1 Syntrophorhabdaceae bacterium
TACACCGATAAAAAATTCCCTCATCATTATAACCCAATAGTATTGGCCCTTCTTTGTGAGGGTGAGTATTTTTTTTTCCTTTTTTAATGCACCTGTTAGTCTAAAAAACATAATCTCTGCAAAGAGGTGCCTATACACAGAAGTATTATATTTTTTTCCCAGCTCCTGCAAGTCTAATTTTAGCCCAAAAAGCTTCATAAGGAAATCATAGCTTATCTTTTCTTTCAGTGTAAATTCTCTTTTTGCCATGATAGGCAGGATGCCTTTTTCTATCTGGGATATATAGAGATTTATATCAAAAGTATTGGCATAGGCACACCCATTTAAATATCCAATGGAGCCGCTGCCTGTGCCTGCATATTCATCATAATTCACCACATATTCATCAATGAGTGAGTTATTTTTAGAGAAACACCATGCTGTTGATGGTGTATACCTGCCTGAAAGCATATGGAGAATCTTTAGATACATTCTATTCCCCCTGCCATAATCAACAGGGCCTATCTTTTTATCTAATAGTGCCCTTGTGGTTGAAGATACCATCAACGGATAATAGGTAATCTGATCAACATTGAGTTCAATCAAAGTCTCGAGGTCTTTTTCAAGAATTTCCATAGACTGAATGGGAAAGTTAAAGATCATATCCACATTCAATGTATGGAAATGACCAAGCGTTGATTTTAGCCTTTCTGCAATCTCCTCACCACAACCGTATTTATGATATCTCTCTGTTGCCTTGAGTATTTCGTTATTAAAACTCTGAACACCCACAGATAGACGATTTACACCCATTTCCTTTAGTCTTTTAATATTTTCCGGGGTGAGATGATTTGGGTTAGTTTCAACAGAAATCTCTTTAATATGAAAGGCCTTTCTCGCAAGGTTCAGTGTTTCTTCTAACTCATCTATGAGAACTGTCGGGGTTCCACCACCTGCATAAAGACCACAAAAATCATAATTTAAATCTTTATATATCAAAAGTTCCTTTCTTAGGGCTTTAAAATACTTTCTTGCAAGACCTTCCCTGAAGACAACCCTGTTGAAGGAACAGTAAGGGCATAATTCTTCACAGAATGGAATGTGTATATATAAAAGAACAGGGTTATTATCACGCCTTTCCATGACAGGTATCTTATCTGCAGGAAGGAATTTAAGATAACGGGCATTTTTTTTACGGGCAATAAAGGTAATTGTATTTTCTATCAGCATATATAAGGACAGTTCAAAGGTTCAAAGAAATTACAGTAGCCTTTTTAAGGCATTTAAAACATCATTGGTTCCTTTGAAAACTTCTTTTCTTTCACCATCAACAATTACACATGAGGGTGTCGCATTGATTTTGTCCTCTTTGTTTAAATATGTTTCAAAGGTCTGATATATACCCTTTTCGTCAAAGGGCTTAATTTTTATATTATTTTTTTTTAAATACGATTCAAGGTTAGGCGCATCTATTATCTTTTCTTTTGCAGCGTTAAACAGCACTGTTCTTACATGAAATGCATAATCGAGATTTTTTTTCTCATTCAGGGCATAAAGAAAGTATTTTACATACATGGAAGAGTTTTTATGAAAAGGCACATCGATAAATGTAACAGTTATAATATCTTTCTCTATAAGGGCCTTCAAAACTCCCTCAATCTGAGTTTCGAGGTGGTTACACGGGCCACAGAAATAATCTGTATATAGTCTTATCTTTATTTTACCTTTTCCGAAAACTGGTAAAAAAGCACTTTCTTCTGTCAGGGCCATAGTTTTTGTGTTCAAAATCTGAAGAAAGGCAAATAAAAAGAAGATTAATAATAAAAAAAAGACCTGTATTTTAAAGGTATATGAAATTTGGCTATATCTTTTATAAAACATGATTTTTTATAATCTATAACTTCATTTTTGTAAAGAAAAATGTATAATTAATCAATGGTTATCGAAATTAAAGTCATAACTAATGCAGGAAAAAGGGAGATTAAAAAAGAGGGGGATATTTTTAAGGTAAAGCTTACCTCACCACCTGTTGAAGGACGGGCAAATAGAGAACTTATTGAGTATCTTGCAGAGGTATTTTCTGTGAAAAAGACGGACATAAAGATTATAACGGGCGAAAAGGATAAAAGAAAGGTTGTTTTTATCCAGAGCTGATTTTCAGACGGGCATCGCATATTTTTATCTTATCTGATACAAAAACTGGGTTTAAATCCATCTCTTCAATTGTTTTATTGTTTTCAATTAGCTGTGATATTTGAAGCAAGAAATCCACAATCATATCAGGATTAATCTTTTTCTGTCTTGGACTCGAAAGTATTTTCGAGATAGATAGTTCTTCTATCATCTCTTTTGCATCCTTTTTATCTATTGGTAATGGCCTAAATGTTATATCCCTTAATGCCTCCACATATATCCCACCTTGACCGAACATAATTACATGCCCGAATTGCCTATCTTCGTATACTCCAACAATGAATTCAAGACCTTTTCCTATTTCCTGAATGATTATACCGTCAAGTTCTTTAACACGGCCCGTGATGTTAAAGATATGGACAAGTTCGTTGAATGCGCTTCTCACCTCTTTTTCATTTATAAGAAAAGCCCTTACACCTTGTAATTCTGTTTTATGTATTACAGTTTTTGAAGAAATTTTAAGGGTCACGGGAAAACCTATGTCTTTTGCAATAGATGCTGCCGTCTCCTCTGAAATGGCAATTTTACTCTCAAGGACGGAAAATCCTTGCCTTCTTAAAAATTCAAGGGCATCCATTCCGAGTAAAAAAGTTTCCATCTTCTAATCCTTTTTCATTGAAATCTCATAGAGATTTGCCATAGCCTTTGCTGCCCTTTCTGGTGTGTGAATTACAGCTACTCCCTTTCTCCCGTCTATATTATCTATCTCTTTATCCCAGACGCCATGGGGAGCGTTAAAACATGCAATTACAGGCTTTTTAAATGGTTCCATCCCTTCTAAAATCCTTCCCATATCCCGTGTTATATTCAGATTTGCAGATGCAAAAATCGCAATAAAGATAATACCATCAGTATTTTCATCCTCTGATACGACCTTAAGGATATTCAATATGGTTTCAGGGCTGTACCATGCAGGACCCATATCCACAGGGTTTGTCCTTATGGCAACAGGTGGGAGGAGTTTATTGATGGCGTTCTGCGTATGCTCGGAAAATCTTGAAAGAACCATGCCTGAAGACTCAATTGCATCAGCGGCAATCATGCCAGGTCCTGCCTGGCTTGAAAGCACGGCAACGCGATTTCCTTTCATGGGCGCACATATATCTAAAACCTTTGCCGTATCGATTAGCTCCTCTGATGAATTTACCTCAAAGATTTTTGCCTGACGGAGGGCACCTTTCCATATTTTGTAGTTCCCTGCAAGGCTACCTGTATGGAAACGACTTGCAGCATCACCTTTTTCGCTTCTACCTGCCTTATAGGCAATTACAGGTTTTTTCTTTTTGCTATTGCAAATAGCACGAAAAAGCCTTCTCGGTTCATCTATACCTTCAATATATAATGCAATCACACGGGTTGCTTCATCTTCTTCCATAAAAAATTTTACAGCTTCAGGAAAATCCACATTTACCCGGTTTCCTAAACTCATAAGTTTTGCCATCCCCATTCTTTCTTCCATGGCAAGGAATCCACAGAGATGACAGAATCCACCGCTCTGACTAATGAGTGTCACACCTCCATTTTTGATAAGAGAGAATTCATATGTGAAAGAGGCATTTACACTGTCAGTAAGATTTACAAAACCAAAAGTATTTGGGCCGATTATGGGGATCTTGAATTCATATGCAATCCTTTTTATTTCATCTTCAAGGGCTTTGCCCTCTTCACCATCTATCTCTTTATAACCCGCAGTGATAAGCACAACACCTTTTATATCCTTCTTACCACACTCATTTAGTATCTGTGGCACCCGTGTCGCAGGGACAACGATAACCGCCAAGTCAACAGGATATGGAATATCTGAAAGGGATGGATATGCCTTAATGCCCCAGATGGTCTGAGAGTTAGGATTTACGGGGTAGATGGGGTGATTATAATTTCCTTTTACAAGGCTTTTCATTACATGATACCCGAGCTTATCAAAGCTATCTGATGCACCTATAACAGCAATTGATTCAGGGGAAAAGAGCCTTTTTAATTTTTCACCAAACATGATTGAAGGTGTTTAAAACATGATAACAAAGCAATTTTTCTATGTCAAAAATTTTTTGCATTTTATTAATTGATTATTTTAGAAATTCTTTTAGATTTTTAATGCTCTCTATGGCATATCTTTCTTCATGAAACTCTGTGGTAAAACGGATTTCAGGCAGATTTTTGATAAAGGATTTCAGGTCTTTAAATGGGAAAGTCCCTCTACCTAAGGGGAGGTGATCATCTGAAGTTCCATGATTGTCGTGGATATGCATCTCTCTTATTTTGTTTTTGAGCGGTATTAACCACTCATCTAAATCAACCTTTGAGAAGAGATTGAAATGGCCTGTATCAAAACAAAAATAGAGATTTTTTTCCTTAAAATAACCAAAAAGGGCTATAAAAGTGGCGGGTGTCTCCTCAAAGATGTTTTCAAGTATGACCTCCATATGATCTCCTGCATGACTTAACACCTCATGCCAAGTCTCAATGCTATTTTCAAGCCACAACTGTTCATTGCCATCAAAACGCCATTTGTCATAGCCTGGATGGCATACAACACCTTTTGCATGAATATTAAGAGCCACATCCACGGACTTTTTTATTTTCTCAATGGAAATCCTTTTTATTGCCCTGTCATAACCACCAGGACTTAAATCCATAAAGGGTGCATGCACTGTTGCTTCAACACCGCATTCTGTAAGAACCTTTCCGAGCTCCTTTACTTCATTTAGGGATAAATCATCGAGGAGGTTATTTTCCGTATAAATCTCCACACCTACCTCGAGTTCCATTATCTTTTTTATATTTTTTGATACCATTCTATATGGAATGTTTATAAACACTTTCATGAGTTTTAATTTACAGGTTTAAAGGATATAAAGCAAATAATTTTTAAATGATTCTTTTTTAACGAAAATACTAACCTCTCCCATTTTTAATGGAAGTTATTATGTTAATATTCAAGTTCACCCGGTTTATCCACTTTAATAAAATTATCAAGATCAAGGGCGTAATCCAGTCCGGGTTGAATTGTGGCCTCATTAGAGTAACCCCATTTCGACCAGTATCCAAGACCTTCCTTATCTACAAATTTAACCTTCAATATAGTCTTTACACTTTTATAGGCATATTTTGGGGGTATAATAAGTCTCAATGGTGCACCATGCTCATCAGGCAAAGGTGCGTCATTCATCTCATAGACAAAAATGGTGCGGGGGTGTAAAAGGTCAGACATGGGTATAAATTCATAGTAGCCATCCGCTGAATAAAAATATACAAATTTTGCATCTTTTTTAGGTTTCACAATATTTAAAAGCTCAATGGGTCTGAAACCACCCCATTTTGCCTTGCTTGACCACGATTCCACACACTTAAGCCTTGATGTCTGGACAGTCTTTTTAAGCTTTTTAAGTTCATTTAGACTAAAGGCACCGGGATTTTCACACAGGCCTTCTACTTCAAGCCTCCAGGTTTCACGGTTTAAAGGCTCAATAGGATTAATAAACCTCACATAAAATCCTTTTTTGTCTTCATTGGTTAACATCTTTTTCACCTCTTTTGCATCCAATGTTGAATAGGGGATAATTACGCAGGTTGCAAGGACACTTAAAAACTTTATAAAATCCCTTCTTGTAAATTCCCTGCTATCCAAAGAAATCATCTACCTTTTTTGGATGTTTTTAGTATTGACAAAATAGAAATAAACATTACATTTATTCTAATGCATAGAAGAGATTTTTTAAAGCTCGTTTTCACATCCCTTGCGTTGAATAAAATTCCCACACAACTTTTTGCCCAGGAAACTCCTGCTGTGGCAGTTTCAGAAGGTAAAGATTATGCTGAAATTACAAGGGCTTGCATATCTGCCTTAGGGGGAATGAACAGGTACGTTAAAAAAGGAGATGTCGTTGTTGTAAAACCCAATATCGGCTGGGATAGAAAACCCGAGTATGCTGCCAACACACACCCCATCGTAGTAAAAACAATAGTTGAGGAATGCCTGAAGGCAGGTGCGAAAATTGTAAAGGTCTTTGACAATACATGCAATGACCCGAGAAGGTGTTATGAAAACAGTGGCATTGCGGGGATATTAAAAGATTTGAAGGGGGTGGAACTGAAATATACAGAAAGTGAGAGGTTTAAGGATGTTAAAATAAACGGTGTTTTTTTAAAAAACTGGGAAATATACGAAGATGCATTAAAGGCAAATGTGTTTATAAACTGCCCTATTGCAAAACACCACGGGTTAACAGGGCTGACACTGGGGCTTAAAAACATGATGGGTATCATGGGAGGCAACAGGGGTTATATCCACAGGGAGATAGAGGATGCCCTTGCGGATCTCAATGCCTTTATAAAGAGTCATCTTGTTATTATCGATGCCACAAGGATTCTTACAAATCATGGGCCCCAGGGAGGTAATTTAAAAGATGTAAAGGTGTTAAACAAAGTCATAGCTTCAAGAGATATTGTGGCAGCAGATGCATATGCCACAACACTTTTTAATTTGAAACCCCAGGATATTTCCACAACAGTGGTAGCGTATAAAAGGGGTCTCGGTGAGATGAACCTGAATAAAATTAAAGTGTTAAAGCTATAATAATTACAGACATAAACAACACATTTTTTGCCCCCATAAATCAAGCCTATAAAAGAGAAATCCATTATCTAAAATAAAATTTTAAAACTAGATCAATTAAATACCAATCACACAAATGAAACTATAAAAGTGTATAAAAATTATACATTCCTGGGTATTAGTTATACAAAATTTGTATGTTTTTTAACACAAAGCTAAACTCAAAAAATTAAAATTATGGTATATTTTTATATAAAACACTCTCTGGCATAAATGTTGCTTTTTTATCTATAATATTGAAAATTAAGGGGGGCGTTATGAAAAAATTAGTCATTATTCTTTTCTTTCTGTCATTTGTTATCGCATTTTCTTTACCTTGTCATGCACAGAAGTATATAACCCTAGGCATACTTACATCACTAAAGCTCATAGAGGGCTATGAAGGCCACAGGGCTGCAACCCTTGCTGTTGAAGAGATAAATGCAAAGGGTGGTGTAAAGGTCGGTGCGGATAAATACTATTCAAGGTCTCAATATTAAATAAAAAAAGAATGAGAAAAGAGGATGTTCTATGAAAAAAATATTAAAAATTCCATACTGCATACCTCTTCTAATACAGAGTTCAACCCAAAATTAGCCAATGAACTTCAAAAATCAGCAGAAAGCCTTGAAAATATTGTAAATAGTTTTAAAGTATAGAATAGAAACTATTTAGTTTTCCCATACCTTGCCCTTAATTCTCTTTTTAAAATCTTTCCCTGGGGGTTTTTAGGGAGGGCATCCACGAATTCTACAGAACGAGGTGCCTTATATTTTGCAATCCTTTCCTTGCAGAAATTAATTATCTCATCAGCAGTTGCATGGGCATCTTTTTTTAGAATAATAAGGGCATGGACCCTTTCCACCCACTTTTCATCAGGCACGCCAATAACAGCCGCCTCCATAACTGCAGGGTGTTGATAAAGAATCTCCTCCACCTCACGGGGATAAACATTTTCTCCCCCAGATATGATCATATCCTTTTTTCTATCAACTATATACATGTATCCTTTTTCATCGTAATAGCCCATATCCCCTGTGTGGAGCCATCCATCTACAATTGTTTCTTTGGTATAATCGGGCTTATTCCAGTAGCCTACCATGATTGATTTGCTCTGCACTATGATTTCACCCACTTGATAGGGCTCAACATCCGCTCCGTTCTCGTCTACAATCCTTGCATGCACCCACAGACAGGGCTGACCGCATGAGGATAAAATCTTCTGTTCTTCCTTTGATTTGTAAATTACACTATGGGCTTCAAGGGGTAGAATACTTATGTCGGGCCCTGATTCTGTCTGACCATAACCCTGACCGAAAACAGGGCCAAATCTTGATATACCCTTTTTCAAAAGCTCAAGGGGCATAGGAGATGCAGCATACCACATCTGTTTCAGTGAACTTAAATTGTATTTTTCTATATCAGGTAAAGATAAAAACATGGCAAGCTGGGTAGGAACTATATGTATATCCGTTGCCCTCTCCTTCTCTATGGTCTTTAATGTTGCCTCCGGGTCAAAGGACCTGTTAGGCATGATGATATTTGTTGCTCCAACCATAAAGAATGTCCAGAAATGAGACCATCCTCCTATATGAAAAAGGGGCAAAATCATCACATGAATGTTGTCATGTCTTAATCCGCCGAGTATTGCCTTAGTCCGGGCCTCCTCTAATTTTTTATAGTGGGTATAAATAGCCCCTCTTGGCACACCCGTTGTACCACTTGTATAGAATATTATAAACGGGTCATCTTCATAAACTTCAACATCGGGTTCACTATCGGGAAAATCATTTAAAAGCTCTTCATAAAACAGCATTTCTTGATTTTTTTCTTCAAGAGATATGATTTCAATACCAGAAATTTTATCTTTCATCGTGGATATGGTGGGTATCAATTCCTTTCCGGTAAAAAGTACTTTAACATCTGCATCATGAATGATGTAATCAAGTTCATTTGCCTGAAACCGAGGGTTAAAAGGCACAACAACAAAACCACCTTTCATGGCAGCACCTGTGATCTCCGTGCACTCAATACAATTCCATGAAAGGATTCCGATTCTTTCACCCTTTTTTAAATTCATGGATTTAAGGGCATGGATCAGCCTGTTTACCCTTTCATTAAACATGGAAAATGTCTCTCTCTTTTCGCCGTATACAAACACCTCTTTATCAGGATATAGAAGGGCATTTCTGTAAATTATATCCGCATATGTGCCTATGTTGTAACGACAGAGTTCTTTGAGTATTAATTTTTTTGTCATCATTTGCTCCAGATATTATTTTTATTAAATCACAAAAAACATAAAAATTAAAAAAACTGCCTATTTAAGTAGTTTCGCCGTAACTGTCTCAAGGGCATCCTTTTTAACACCTACTGGATAGAGGGCAACAAATAAGATACATAAAAAACAGGGCAAAGAAAAGAGGATAAAAAACTGGCCTGTACTTAGATGAAGCATCTGAATTGCCCCACCTATAATTGGCCCTATAATTGAACCAACCCTTCCTACTGCATATGACCACCCTGCACCTGTGGAACGCACATGGGTGGGATAGATTTCAGAAGCAACCACATGAAGGGCTGTGGGAACACTTGCTACAAAAATCCCTGTTGCGAACCCTGCTGCATAAAGAAAAATTTCTGAAGATACAGAGCCAAACCAGACAATAGATAATCCACCTATGAAATATGTAAGACACAAACCACCCTTGCGGCCAAAGACATCAAGCATCCAGCCCAAAAAGAACCCTCCTATTGAT
>JAOAFK010000224.1 GCA_026416315.1 Syntrophorhabdaceae bacterium
TGGCTTAAATTTACCTTTTTTGCTAACCTTTTTGTAAATCCTCCAATTACAACAAGGGGGTTTTTTATCTCATGGGCAATGTTTGCCATCATCTCTCCCAGACTTCTAAATTTTTCCTGTTCAATTACCCTTTTCTGTGTATCGTTTAACTCTTTTATCACATCTTTAAGCTTTGCGCTTAAAAGCATATTTTCAAGTCCGTTTGCAATATAATTGGTAACTGTATTAACTATATACAGCATGTCTTCATTCTGATCAAAATGTTTATGTGCCTTTGAAAAACAAATAGTTAAAACACCGATTGCCTTATTTTTTGTTAGAATCGGGGAGCTGAATAATGAACAAACATCCTTTTGCCCTTTTTCACCGTTGTTATCGTATTCATATGTAATGGTCTTTTTTTGTTGTAAGGCCTCTCTTTCACATTCCTCTATTATTTTTTCTAAAGAATTATAGGATTGGCCATAGATATATCGCTGTTTTTCCAACTTTGCCATGGGTGGCTCGAGTTTTATTGAAACAAAGGATGCGTTCAAGGCCCTTGCAATTGTAAAAACCGTATTTTTTAGAATGATATGGGGTTCTAAATTCATGGTTAAGATTTTGCCGAGCTCTGAAAGGGTAACAAGTTCACTTATCCTTTTTTTTGAATTGATGATAAGGTCATTTGTTTTTAAAAGACCACTAATTTCCCTTGCGATTATGGATAATATGATTTTATCATTATCGCTTATCCTTTCCATCGTTTCAGAAATAGCAACAAGGACTCCGTAGAGAAAGCTATCATCATTAACAGGGATAAAGGCATAGGATCTATATCTATAGATTACGTTATCGAGCTCATTGAAGAAGATGCAGCCAAGTCTCGGTGGTATATCCTTATGTGTAAAATACTGGGGCACCCTCTTCTGTGCCACCATGCCTACAATACCCTCGCCGATATGGGGTCTGTATTTATTAAGAAAGTCAAATAGCTTACCTGACTGATTTGTATACTTGCATGTAAGTCTCTTGTCTTTATCTAATTTAAATAATATCACTTCTTCAAAGCCAAGTCTGTGGGAAATTATATTTAGTATTGCCTGCATCCTCGATGTTGCCTCAAGGTTTGAGTTTGAGATCTCTATGATTTCACCTAATAACTGTAGTGTTTTCATAATTTGGAGCTGTGTTTTTCAATAGCCTTTTTATAAAGTTCAATATATTCCCTTGCAGACCTCTCCCATGAAAAGTCTTCTTTCATACATCTTTTCATAAGTGCTTCCCAAAGGTCTTTATTTTGATATAACGCAATTGCCCTTTTTATTGCATCGAGCATTGCCTCTTTTGTATATTCACGAAATTTAAAGCCTGTGCCCCTTTCAGGGTATTCTGTATAATCTATAATTGTATCGTCAAGGCCACCTACGGACCTCACAATAGGAACAGTTCCATATTTCAAACTATATAACTGATTAAGCCCACATGGTTCGTATCTCGAAGGCATTAAAAACATATCAGCACCAGCTTCAATTAAATGGGCAAGTTTATTATCATAAGAAATTTTCACTGCAAAAGACTTTGAAATTTTTTTTGAAAGCTCTGCCAAGATTTCATGATATTTTCTGTCTCCTGTGCCAAGGACTATATATTTTATACCCAGTCCCATCATTTCTTCAAAGGCTGAAGCAATGAGGTCAAACCCTTTCTGATCTGCAAGCCTTGAAATAGTAGCAACAAGAGGGACATCCTCGTTTTCACCGAGGTTAAATTCTTTAAGGAGCGCCCTTTTGCATATTTTCTTATTTCTTAAATCATTATAACTGTAGTTGGCTGGTAAAAAGATGTCCGTTTCCGGATTCCATTCATCATAATCTATACCATTGATTATCCCGTATAAATCATCCTTCCTTGTCTTTAAAACACCATCAAGTCCATAACCAAATTCAGCTGTTTGTATCTCCTCGCTGTATCTTTTACTCACCGTATTAATTATATCTGAAAAGATGATGCCACCTTTCATAAAATTTATTTTGCCGAAAAATTCAAGATACTCTGGGGTGAAGTATTCCCATCCTAAATTTAAAAGATGCATATCATAATGCCAGAATATACCCTGGTAACCAAGATTATGTATGGTAAAGACCGTGGAAATACCTTTTAATTGCGGGTCTTCTCTATATGTTGTTCTCAAAAAAACAGGTGCAAGGGCGGTTTCCCAGTCATTGCAGTGTAAAACATCAGGTATAAATCCTGTAACCTTTATTGCTTCAAGAATGCTCTTTGAAAAAAATATGAATCTTACAGCATTGTCCTGATAATCACCGTCTGGCGTGCTATATAGATAATCCCTGTTATAGTATTCATCCTGTTCTACAAGATACGCTGTGACACCATCGTATTCGCTCTCTACAATTTCCCCCTCAACAAAATTAAATGAGATAGGACATCTTATTTTATAATTTTTGTACCTGAGAGGAAATTTATTTTCATCTATACCTTTGTGTTTGGGTAATATGACACGAGCTTCAATCCCAAGCCTTTTGAGTGCTTTAGGGAGGGCACCTGTAACATCTGCAAGTCCTCCTGTCTTAATAAAAGGATTCGCCTCAGGAGAGGCTATAAGTATCTTCATTTAAACCACCTAAATTTCTGTCTCTTTCAAATACATTGTTGCCTCTTCTGGTGGAGTCGGGTTAATATAAAAGCCCGTTCCCCATTCAAATCCTGCCATCTTTGTAAGTCTCGGTATAATTTCAATGTGCCAGTGATAATGTAAAAGCT
>JAOAFK010000054.1 GCA_026416315.1 Syntrophorhabdaceae bacterium
TGGCCAGAGAGATTCTATCATGGAAAATTGATGTGTTGAGTGCTTTTCTATGTCTTTTTCTGTTAGCCTCCATTTTATTTCAGGGTGTTTTCTTATGATTCCTACAGATGAACATGGTGCGTCTAAAAGAATCTTATCAAATATTTCATTTTTAAAGGGATTCATCATCACATTGCCGTTTATTATGTTTCCTCTGTTATTATTATGTTTTAATTTTTTCATATCCCTGTCTATGGAATATACAACCGTACATTCTGTAATTTGTTTAATTTGCAAAGCTTTTGTGCCAAGGCCAGAGCATGCGTCGAGTATTGTTTCCCCTTTTTCAGGTTGCACTGCTATGCCTGCAAATTGAGATGCCTCATCCTGGATAGATATTAAACCTTTTTTAAAAAAAGGGTCATCGATTAGGGGCATTAGTTTTTCCACATAATAAGAATTTTCAAGAAATTTAGCCTTGAGTAAATTTATGCCTTTTTTTTCAAAATACAGGATTATATCTATCTTTTCTTTTTCATTGGCATGAATTTTTATTGTGAAAAAAGGAGTTGTATTGATATGAGAACAGAGCCTTATGGTTTCATCCTCACCGTATCTTTTCAGCCATCTTTCTATAAGCCATTCTGGAAATGAATAGCCTATGGAAATGCTTTTTAATGTGGAAGTCTTAAATTTTTTCTTAATATATCTATAAGGAGTATTCACCGAGGTTTCAGGTTCAATTTCCTTTATTTCATTAAGCATCTCCCTTCCATATCTTCTTAAAATTGCATTGACAAAATTTCCCTCGTACTTACCGAAATGTGTTTTTGCATACTCTACTGCCTCGTTTATTACATGGTAGTATGATTTTTTCATGAAGGTAATCTGGTAAAGGGTAATCCATAAAAGGTATTTTATATTTCTATCTTTTATGGGTTTTTCAACGAATCCCTCAAGAATCCATTTAAAAAACCCTTTCCATCTTATCGTACCTGATGTGATCTCGTAGATGAGGCTTTTTTGTTTGCTATCAAGGTTTTCTCTTTGGAAGAGGGAGTTTAGGGTTTTATCTAAAAGCTGACTTTTTTCAACAGCATCTATTACTTTGATAGATAGGGCCCTTACTGTTTCTGTATTAGTATCTTCTATAGACCATTTCCTCCAGTCTTCTTATCCTTTCTTCAATGGGTGGATGGGTACTGAATAGGGCAAGGACACCTGATGCACTAAAAGGATTCATGATAAACATGGGAGCAGTGGATGGATTGGCGTCTTCCATGGGGTTACGGGCAATGCCTATATGGAGTTTTTTTAAGGCATTGGAGAGATATAAGGGATTTCCCGTGAGCCTTGCACCTCCTTCACCTGCAAGATATTCCCTTGAACGGGATATGGCAAGTTGTATGAGCATTGCCGCAAATGCTGCAAGCATTGAGAATAGAATGACACCTAAAATATTTCCACCGCCACCTTCCTCATCATCACTTCTTGCACCTCCAAATATGGCGGCAAATCTCGCCCAGTCTGCAAGCATGGTAATTGCCCCTGCAAGGGTTGCTGCAACTGTTTGAATGAGAATGTCTCTATGTTTAATATGGGATATCTCATGGGCAAGAACACCCTCA
>JAOAFK010000199.1 GCA_026416315.1 Syntrophorhabdaceae bacterium
CCTTTGTTCTTTCTTCCACAATCTTTTCAAGGGATGTAGAAAAATCCTGTATCTTTCTATAGGCCTCTGCATTATCTAAGGCAAGGGCCACATGGTTTGCAAGCATGGAGAGCATCTCCATATCTTCCCTTGTATATAAACTCATATCAGACCTTTCACCGAGTAAAATAATTGATGGATGTGCCTTTGAATGAACGGGAATTAAAAGTCTATATCCGTCATTCCACAATGGTTCATCTTCTTCTATTATACGTGCTGATCCTGCCTCATATAAATTTGGAACAATCCTCATGTCACAGGCTTCAAGGGTATAAGCCTGAGCAAGTCTTTTTATAATGATTTGTTTTATATCATGCACATTATGGAACTGCATGATCTCAAAGCTCAAGTCTTTAATGGATTGGCTTATTTTTAGAGCCTTTTCCTGTAAAATATTTATAAAAAACTGTTGAACCTTTTCCTTTGAGAAATGGATCAGTAAAAAGGTCAATACCATTGAGATTATATATGGTGTAGCTGTTTTTTCAGGGTAGAAAAATAACCTTTGAAGCACAGTGGCGACCCCTATAAAAAATCCTAAAGAGATGATAAGAAGGATAAAAAACACAAGGCCTTTATTTAAAAAGATCCGCCATTCCATTATGTCATGTTTGTATACTGCATATCCAAATAAGCTCATGGGGATGAACACAAAATTACCAAGGGGATAAATTTCATAACCATTCATGATTATCACATCAAAATGGTTTACAAATGCTGCAAGACCAAAACTTAACACTATATACTTTATACGGGTTTTTTTCTCTGCAACCTTTTCTTCCCTTAAACTCTTTATGAAAAGACAGATAGAAATGGCTATGCTTAATGTACTGAATAGGCCGAATACTAAAAACAGAGGTCCTGATTGGGCAAAATAACCGAAGAAGAAATGTTTTGCATAACTTAGATAAAGGTCGCTCTGCGTAACTGGAATGAGGCATAAAGCAATAACATAAAAAGTTTTTACAACAGGCATCCATCTTTTGTATCCCGTTGCAAGGACACTGAAATGAAGATACAAAGGGATGATAAATACAAGAAATATATGGTCAATCCTGCTTATCTTTAATGCAATATATTCATCCTCAATACATGTGAGTATTGTCTTATCAATATTTAAAAGAGAACCTACAAGACAGATAAGGGAAAAAAGGAGATTCAACCTTGATGCCTTTGCTTTAAATATCCCCATAAGGAATAGCAAAAACAAGACGATTGAGCTGAATAAAGGCGGGATGCTGTATATATCCATTTCTATCACGAAATTACAATAAGTTTCTTATTCGTTCAAGAAAATTTTGTATTGATTATTGAATTTAAAATGGTATTAATTAACATATGAGGCCAAAAATATTATACGATGCAGTGGCTTTCATCCTTGCGGGAGGTATAGGGGTTCGACTTCATCCATTGACAAAGGACAGGGCAAAACCTGCGGTGCCATTCGGTGGAAAATACAGAATCATAGACTTTACATTGAGTAACTGCATAAACTCCGGTGTAAGAAAGATATTTGTTCTGCCCCAGTATAAATCCCACTCCCTTATAAGCCATACAAGGGATGCATGGAGTATATTAAATCCAGAGCTCGGTGAGTTTATCACCCATCTATCTCCCCAGATGAGAGTTGGGGAAGAATGGTATAAAGGCACTGCAGATGCAGTATATCAAAACCTCTATCATCTTGAACAGGTAGAAGGTGATTATGTCCTAATCCTCTCCGGTGACCATATATATAAAATGGATTATAGCCATTTTATAAGGTATCATAAACAGAAGAAGGCAGACCTCACCATATCTGCCATAGATGTAAGTATCGAAGAGGCGCACCGATTTGGTGTTATAGAGGTGGACAACACTTCAAGGGTTTGTGGTTTTGAAGAAAAACCAAAAAATCCAAAGCCCATTCCCAATAAACCCGATAGGGCATTTGTTTCCATGGGCGTTTATGTGTTCAATAGGGATGTGCTTATAGATATACTAAAAAAAGATGCTGAAACGGACTCCTCTCATGACTTTGGGAAGGATATTATGCCTCTTATGTTTAAGAATTACAGGGTATTTGTTTATAGATTCGGTACAGGTGGTAAAGGTAAGGATGCGAATTACTGGCGGGATGTAGGAACCATAGATGCATACTGGAACGCAAACATGGATTTAGCATCTGTAAGCCCGATCTTTAATCTCTATGACAAAAAATGGCCTATCAGGACTTATGAAGGTCAGTATCCACCTGCAAAAACCGTATTTGCAGATGAAGACAAAGGTAGGGCAGGAAAGGCATTAGATTCTATTATCTGCAGTGGAGTGATAATAAGTGGAGGCAGGGTAGAGAGGTCTATCCTTTCACCCGGTGTGAGGATAAACAGTTATGCAGAGGTGACAGAATCAATCCTTTTCAATAACGTAACAATAGGAATGAAGGCAAAGGTTAGAAGGGCAATTATCGATAAGGGAGTTAGGGTACCAGATGGAATGAAGATCGGCTATGACTTAAAAAAGGATGCAGAACGATTCTATGTGTCTGAAGGGGGTATTGTGGTAATACCCAAGGGCACTGTATTAAAATAAACTGCCTGTCGAACTCTTTATCTATAGATTCTCTATGGCCTCCTTAAAGTATTTTGCTGACCTCTCAATAGTATCCATATCAACGCAGTAGGCAAGCCTGAAATGCCCTTTTCTCCCAAAGCCTATCCCTGGAACGGCAAGTATATGATATTTCTGAAGATGCCTTATAAACTCTATATCGTCTTCAATGGGTGATTTGGGAAAGACATAGAAAGCACCCATGGGTTTTATGACTTCATAACCCGAATCAATAAGGATACTACATATGGCATCTCTCTTTCTCTGATATTCTCCTATGTCAACACTATTTTTTTGGAATCGACCTACAAGTCTCTGCATGAGTGCCGGTGCATTTATAAAGCCAAGGATTCTATTGGCAAATATAGAGGCATCGATAAGGTCAGATGCACCTTCAATTCTTGGTGAGATGGCAATATATCCAATCCTTTCTCCAGGCAAGGCCAGATCCTTTGAATGGGATATTACAGAGATTGTATCCTCGTATATATTAAAAAGGTCTGGAAATTTAATATTATCGTAGATAATCTTTCTGTATGCCTCATCGGAGACTATAAAAATCCTTTTACCCT
>JAOAFK010000208.1 GCA_026416315.1 Syntrophorhabdaceae bacterium
GTTACTGGATTAACGGCGCAGGACGGAAATAAAAAGGCGAGAAACATGGCTAAAGCCATAAAAAAAAGAAAAAAATGACTTGTTTTATATACAATTTTCATCATTTATTCGAGTTTGAATCCTTTCTCCTTAAAAAGCTTCAAGCAGGCATAAACTACATCTTTATCGTATAACATGCCCGCATTTTTTTCAATTTCATTGAGGGCTGTATCAATTCCTAAGGCAGGTCTGTATGGACGATGAGAGGCAATAGCCTCAACGACATCGGCAACAGATAGTATTCGCGCCTCTATTAAAATTTCATCTCCTTTTAGCCCCCTTGGATAACCTGAGCCATCGAGTTTTTCATGGTGCTGATAAACGATCTCTGCAACAGTTTTAAGATAATCTATATTTTTAAGTATCTCATATCCGTTTCCAGGATGCTGTTTTACCAGCTCAAACTCAACTGGTGTGAGTTTTCTCGGTGTGCTTAATATCTCGGCCGGTATGGCAATCTTTCCGAGGTCATGTATGGTGCCTGCCATACGGACGCTTTCTATCTGCTCGGGGCTCAAGCCCATCTCCTGGGCTATGTACCTCGCAAGGTTTGCCACCCTCTTCTGGTGTCCCGCAGTATAAGGATCCCTCGATTCAACAGCAAGGCTTATAACATCTATTACAGAACCTATAATTCTTCTTAACCTGTTATAGCTTTCCTTTAGTTGTTGCTCTGCCTCTATTCTTTTTTTCTCCTGTTCTATACTGTATATGGCAAATCCTAAATCCTTTGCAACACCTATCAAAAGTTCTTTCTCTTCATTACTGTTTATAAATTTTTTAGACAGGGAAACGCTTAAAATCCCATAAATCCTATCCTCATGCTCAATCTTTAAGTTACAGCACCTATGATCTATCATCTCTTTTCCAATAGGGCATTCAGGACATTCTGAGTGCGGATCAACAATAACAGCCTCCGAATCATTAAATGCCCTTATAATACAGTCAGGGGTTTTGTGTTTAACAAGTTCCTCAAGAGATTTCATATCTTCTGTTTTGAATACATTACTGCTTGAGGAGATAATATGGTAATGATCTCTCAACAATATAAGGGCGTGGCCGTAACCCCTTGTTTCGACAAGGATATGGCATGCGTGTCCCACAAGTCTTTCTACATCCTTTTCTTGGTTAATTAGTTTTTTAACATTCAGTATTGCCTTTAACACAAGGTTTAAATGATGATAACCCTCCCTGCTTTCTTTAAGGGCCCTTATGTTTTCTCTATTATCAGTTACATCTCGTATAAAACCTCCTACCCCTTTTTTCAAGTTTGGTAGCATCACAGGGAATTTTCTTATCTCGTAGATTCTTCCTCTTGATGTCTCTTCTGTGATGATGAGTGAATTTTTTTCAAGGGCTAATTTATCTGCAGATGCGAACCTTTTGGCAACATCTTCGGGAAATACTTCAAAGCTTGTCTTTCCAATTATTTCTTTTTCTTCTTTTTTGATAAAATCAAGATATGCCTTATTTGCCATGACATACCGAAAGTCTTCGTCTTTTAAAAAAATCATATCCGATGACGCCTCTATGAATCTTCTATATCTTTCTTCGCTTTCGGCAATTCTCTTCTCTGCCTTTACACGTTCTGTTACATCCTCTATGATGGTTATGGTGCCTGTAATCTCTTCACCCTTTATAAGAGCTGATATGATCCCACTTTGCTGCATATGGGTGAAATAAGCGTTATTATTTTTTAGCTCTATGGGGATTATATATTTATGAAGTCTCTGTGAAACCACATGTGTTTTACCTTCAAGGGCCTCCCTGTAATAATTTGCAATAAAACATCCCTGTATCTCAGGATAGATTTCATACAGATTTTTCCCGAGCACATCCGTTGCCTTTCTACCTGTATTTATTTCAAGCCACCTGTTCCATGAGCCTATCACAAGGTGTTCATCTGTTGTAAATATCCCGAGACTTACAGAGTCTTCAAGCCATTTAAGGACGCACTCATTCATCTACATTCCTTTTTTATCTTATGTTCTTTTTCCTTTTTTTGTCCTCATACATCATGGCATCTGCCTCTGCAATGAGTTCGTCTAAATTTTTAGGTTCATCTGGGTTAAACACAGAAAAACCTAAACTTAAAGATAGCTCGAATCCATTATTCCCTGATTCATTACAACTCTTGAGATTTTCTTCCAGCCTCTCTAACAATACAGATGCATCTGCAGGTTTTGCATCCAGCGCAAGAACTGCAAATTCATCACCTCCCAGTCTTGATACAATGTCTGAATCCCTGTATGTCTCTTTTAAAACCCGTGCTGTTTGTTTAAGCGCTTCATCTCCTGTCTGGTGTCCCAGTGTATCGTTTATCCACTTCATGTCGTCAAGGTCAAAAAAGAAAAGTAGCATATGGTCCCCTGCCCTCTGGGCAACCTTTAACTGCTGCTTGGCCAGGGTCAAAAATCCCCTTCTGTTGTATAACCCTGTTAAGTCATCGGTAATGGCCATGGACTTTAAGGCCTCTTCGAGTTGTCTCTTTTCTGTAACATCTTCACCAGAACTCAATACTCCTATAATCTTTCCCGCATCATCCTTTATGATGGAGTTGTGCCAATGGATAATCCTTATTCCATGCGTTCTCGTCCTTATTAAGTTTTCATGCTCTTCATAGGGTTCAATTTTGCCCTTAATTATATTTCCGAATATGGACTTTATCTCCTCCTTCTCCTTCTCCACAATAAACATATCTATCCAGTTCTTTCCCAATAGCTCTTCTTTGGTGTATCCGAGTATTTCACATCCCTTTCTGTTTATCAGGGTTATGTTTGCATTTTCATCAAGGATGAGCATTATTACACCAGCAATGTTAAAATAGTGCTGGGCAAGGTCCCTTTCCTTTTTTGCAGCCTCCTCGGCTTTTTTTAATACCTCTGCCTCCTTTTTCAGAACCATCTCCCTGAATACCCTGTCTGTTACATCCTCTATCATAGTAACGGTACCTACCACATCCCAACCTGAGATGAGGGGTGCTATCTGAACTGTTTGCTGCATCTGGCTGAAATAATTTGTAAAATCCTTTTCAGGAGGTAAAGAGATGAGAAATTTATGGAACCTGTGGGAAAGGATTGCAGCCTGACCGTTTAAGGCCTGATAAAAATATCTATCTGCTTTCTTTTCATTGATTTCAGAAAATATATAAAGGATATTTTTTCCTATTATCTTTTCAGCGGGTATCTTGCTTTTTTCTTCAAGCCATCTGTTCCACAATATGACTTTCAAACTCTCATCTGTTACAAAAACACCTTTAATCAAAAAGTTTTCAACCCAATGGTATAAACTATGTTTGTATAAATCCATATTCCATAAACCCTTACTACCCTAATTTTTCTATGGCCTCTAAAAGTCTATCAAGGGAGCCTACACCGAGGACAATCACAAGGTAACCCCCTATTTCGCTGCCTTTTATTTTAAATTCTGTGGCTATTAAAAGGGCATACCTGATCTCTTCCTTTCCTATAACAAGGGTATTTAACATGTCACCTAATTGATTTAAATGAAACCTCGGAACAGAGAATGTGATATGCACCTGAAGCATATTGCCGAATGTTCCGAGACAGGCGTTTAGAAGTATGTTGCCCACCTCTATCAAGACTTCCTTAGCTGATACATCTATTGTTTCCACCTCTTCATCTGTGAGCAAACTTGTAAGGGCCGTAGCACCCTTATAATCAAGAAGTAGTAAGGCATCACCTGCTACCTTACCTGTGAAAATCTGATGTACCGTTGCTACCTCATCCTTGATTAGACCCTCAAGGGTAGGTATGAGGTCGCCTATGGCATAGATTTCTACCTGTGGCACATCTATTAAGATCCTGTGACCTGTAAGTTCTGACAGGGAAGATGCAGCCCTGCCGAAGGCAATGTTTATCACCTCTTTTAGAGAATCCTTTTGTCTTTCCGAAAGTAGCATTTTACCCCCCTTTTATAACCTTCAGTGCCTCCAGAACCTTTTCTGGTGAAAAAGGCTTATTTACAAACCCTCTTGCACCCTCTTTTATCACTTCTTCCCTTGTGGCAGTTTGAATATCAGCAGTTGCCACAATGATGATGGAGTTTTTGTCCATCTGCCTTATCTTTTTTAAAACCTCAATTCCCTTTAAACCCTCCATTGTAAGGTCAAGAAAGACCGCGTCAGGCTTTTCAAGAAAATATTTCTCGATACCCGTTATACCGTCCTCTGCCTCAATAACCTCATAACCAGCTTCCAGAAGTATATTCTTCAACACCCGCCTTGCCAGGGCAGAATCATCTATAATCAATATCTTCATATTACCCTCCGTTATGCATATATTGCTTGGACTCAATACTCAATGCCCTTTATCTCAAATATTTTTTATAATACCCTCTGCCATCTTTTCAAGGCGATATACCTCATCACTTAAACCTGCCTCATAAACGCTCCTGGGCATGCCGTATACAATACAGGACTCCTCTGCCTCTGTCAATATTTTACCTCCTTGAGATTTTATCCAGGCTGCCCCTTCTTTCCCATCTGAACCCATACCTGTCATGACAACACCGAGTACCCTATTTTTGAACACCTCAGCAGCAGACCTAAACATCACATCCACTGACGGTTTATGAAGTGTATCAAAGGGCCTTAAATCAAGATGTGCCACAACGACACCATCAGGACGTCTTAAAAAGGTCATATGCCTTCCTGCAGGAGCAACCAGGACAATACCCCTTTCAAGGACATCCCCTTCTTTTGCCTCTTTAACGGTCAAGGCAGATACCTCATTTAATTTATTTGCAAAGGCCTCTGTATAGCCTACAGGCATATGGATCACTATTGCCACAGGAACAGGAAAATCACCAGGGAGCTGAGATATTAAAAACTTCAATGCCTGGGGACCACCTGTTGATATGCCTATTACCACTATATCCGCATTCTCTGCCTTATCTTTAATAGCAACAGGTTGGGGTATCTCTTTTTTCTCAATGTATGGCATCACCTGCTTCATGGGCACCTTTGATGCCATTTTCACCTTTTCGATAATCTCTTCAGAAATTTCAAAAATCCTCTCTGTTGCAAGGGCTGTAGGTTTCTGCACAAAATCTATGGCCCCTGCATCAAGTGCCCGAAGGGCCAGTTCGCTTGTATCACTGGCAATACTCAATATGACTACAGGTATGGGTTTTTTCGACATCTGCTTTTTTAAAAACCCAACACCGTCGAGATTGGGCATGATAAGGTCCAGGGTTATGACATCTGGTTTTAATGTCTCAACCATCTCAAGTGCCTCCACCCCATCCCTTGCTGTGCCGACGACTTCAATAAAAGGGCTTCTTGAAAGTATCTGTTTTACAACCTTTCTCACATAAGCAGAGTCATCAACCACTAAAACTCGAATGACCTCTCCCATATTAACCCCCTTATGTTTAATTATGGGTTCTGCATTTAAAACAATGAAGATCATTTAACATAACAGAATGCCCCTCCAATCTCTCTTAATTGGAAATTATCAGTTATCTTGAGTAATGACTCTGCAGCACCTACAAAAAGGTAACCCGGTGAAGGCATGCGTTCATGAAAAAAATTCACTATCTTTCGTATAACATTTTCGCTGAAATAAATAAAAACATTTCTGCAGAAAATCACATGGGAGGCAGCCAGGTCATATATCCTGTGGGTCTCTAAAAGATTTGCCACACTGAATTTCACAAGTCTATGTATATTCTCTGAAATCTTAAACATATTGCCCTTCTGTGTAAAATATTTCTCCTTCAATGCAATCGGTGCATTTCTAAAAGACCTTTCTCTATAGAGACCTTCCCTTGCCTTTTCAATAGACCTTCTACTTGCATCTGTAGCATTTATATCGATGGACATCTTATCGAACCAGCCTGCCTCGTTTAATTCCATAGCAATGGTTAAAGGCTCCTCACCTGTGGCACAGGCAGCACTCCATATCTTTAATGTCTCGTCCTTTCTTTTTTCATAATGATGAGGGACTATGATATTTACAAGGACCTTTATCTGATCCATCTCTCTCCAGAAGTATGTCTCCGGTACTGTTAAAGCATCAAAGACCCTTTCCCATTCATTATCGCTATCGGCATCATATTTTAAATAGTAATAATAATCTAAAAAGGAACTGAAACCCTTTTCAAGGACAAGGGGGGAGAGTTTATCACCGAGGATATCCTTTTTCCCATCCTCATAGAAGATACCTGTTTTTTCCTTTATGAGTTCCCTCAATAGGGTAAATGCGCTATCAGGTAGACCCAGCGTCTCACTGTAGAATCTCACTGCCCTTCACCTTCATCAAAACCTTTTTGGCCGCATCCCTTACAACCTCATTATTGTCATATACGGCAATCCTTGAGAGTTTCTTTTCTCCGTATCTACTTCCAAGATAACCCAGGGCATTAATGGCAGTGAGCCTAACATCAATATCAGGGTCATCAAGGGCCTTAATGATAACCTCTGTGGCATCAGGGTGTTTCATCCGGGCCAAAATATCTATAATAGAAGTTCTTACATGAGGATTGGGGCTATTCAACCCTTCTGCAATCCATTCAATATATCTCCCCATAAGTTGTGAAAGTTTAGAAACACATAAACTTCTCCTTGTCTTGTGGGACATAAGTTCTATGAGTGCCATAATGGCATCACGACTGCCTATTGAGGCCAGAGATTCAATTGCCTCTTCAGCCACATCATCGATTTCTTCGGTGTTTGCTATCCATTTCAAGATATTGATGGTCTCAATTCCACCTCTTAAACCGAGGGCCCTTACCGTTTCCTTTCTTATGAGTCTGTTGTTAGAATGGGTGGTTGAAATAAGAAGATTCAATGCATCAGGATGATGGATCTTACCAAGGGCAATCACTACTGTTCTTACCACATCGAAGTTATCGCTTTCTATAAACCTTGCCAGTACAGACACAGCATTGGCACCCCCTATTTTTCCTATGGCCTCAATGGCAGATATGCGAACCTGTTCAGCCTTATCGTTATCAACCACATCTGAAAGTAGTTCAATGGCTTCAGGGTTTCCTTTTTCTCCTATGGCCTTTGCAGCGTAATATCTAACCCATGGATCTGGGTCATAGAGGGCGTCCTTTAGATATACGAATGCCTCTTTATCATCTAATTGAGCCAGGGCATAGGCAGCTGCTGCCCTAACCTTAGCTGTATCATTTTTCAAAGCATCTACTATCATAGAAAGCGCCCTTTCATCTTCAAGGAAAGGTAGACACTGGATTGCTGCGTAGCGAACGGTTTCTGACTCATCTTTTGTTCTCTCAAAGAGAAGGTCTATGCATTCACTGTAGCCGAAATATCCAGCAATCTTTACTGCCGATTCCCTTACAATGGGGTCATCATCTTTTAAAAGTTCTACCATCCTTTTGGCCATATCAGGATGACCAATGGAATTCAGGGCAGATATAACTGCCTGTCTAACCCTCACATCCCTTTCACCTAAATGGCCGATTAAGGCCTCAAAGGCGCTTCTATCCCCTATCTTTGCTAAGGCACCTGCCGAGAGAATCGCAATTTCAGGTTCATCTTCAAGGACAGATATAAGGGCTGGAACGGCCCTTTTATCACCAATACGACCCAAAGCAATGATTGCCGATTTTTTAATCTCTTTGTCCTCTGAGTATACCTGCTCTATCAAAAGGTCAATCACATGCTGGCCATGCTTTACAACAGAATCTATTATCTCTTTTCTCGCTGAGGTCTTTCCTAATATCCGTGTGAGGGCACTATCTATTTCATCTCCTTCGAGCCACCCTAAAAATATGGCTATAATATGGAGCAACTCATCGGTTGCATTATCCAGTATTTTGATAATCTTTTGGACACCAGTATGGCTTATGGTCTTTTTTACTTTTTCTTCGATCACATCCCCTTCACCGTATCTTTCTTTATATCTGTCATGGATGGCCATTATTGCCTTTAGTATCGACGGGGCACTGGCATCGGCCTTATCCAGTGCCGCTACAAGATGGGGGATTGAATCTTCATTGCCCAGGGCACCGATGGCATCAATAACAGGACCTGAAAGCATTTCATCGCCGAGTAAGGCTGTGAGCCTCGCTGTAACACTTTCGTTACCGATATTTACAAGTGCATCTATGGCAGGGAAGGCAAGGAAAAAATCCTTTGATTCAACAATTTCAATTAATGGCTCAACTGCTTCATTTGCCTTTAACTTTCCCAATGCTTCGATTACATGATATTTTACATTCATATCAGGGTCATTCAAGGCATGGATAAGATGGGGGATTGCCTTTTTATCCCCTGTTTCTCCGAGGGTTAAAGCAGCGTATTGTCTTAATTCATCATCATCTGATGATAGGAACTGGATTAGGGAATCCGTTACATCGAGTTCACTCATGGTTAGGATCTGGATCGCACTGTTTAGGATGTTGATGTTTTTATGCTCCTCTTTTAATGCCTTAAGGAGTGAACCAACGGTTTCGACATCTGTTCGCCTTTTTAATGCATCTACTGCCATCTTTCTCACACGCCAGCTTTCATCCTTTAGAACATCTTTTATGATTTCTTTATCTTCAAAGATTTCTTCCTTGATAAGAAGCTGAACTGCAGAAAGTCTTTCTGTCTCATTATGGCTTTTGAGTCTTTCTGATATCGTCTTTTCCCTTTCGAGCTTTTCTGTCATGTCCTCGACGGTAACAATTGTCCCCACAATTGCTTCGTTTTCTTTCAGCGGTGCAATGGTTACCCTCTGCTGCATCCTCTCAAAAAAATTAGAAGGTCCCGGTGGCTTACATGGAATAAGATAATGATGAAAAACAGGGGATAAAACCTCAACAACACCGTTTTCAATGACGTTTATAAACCTTTTCCTTATATTTTTCTTGTCCAGATCCGGCACTATCTTGTCAAGTGGTTTATCCTTTACATCTGTTTTTTTCAAACCCGTTGCACCTTCAAGCCATTCATCCCATGTGGTAATTTTTAATTCCCTGTCGGTGGTAAATATACCTATTGAACCCATAAATCCCCTGTTAAATTAAGTCTAGTTCAATCATTTAAAAAAAAGTTAATTCTGTTAACTCATCTATTACATAAATATATCAACGGATTTTATTTTTTCAACAAGATTTGAAACTATTGAGGTGAAATCATGGACGACCTGGGCATCTGTTTCATGTAATCTCCTGATCTCTGAAATAAACTCGTTTATCTTTAAAGAAAGCTCTGTCTGTTTTTTATTTGCCCCTGTTATAAGCTTTATCTGTTTTGTAATGTTTTCTGTGGCAGTGCTTATATCCTTCATTGCCCTTGATTGTTCACTCATTGCCCTTGTTGTCTGGTCTGCCTGCTTTCTCATATTCTCTACAGCCGTATTTACCTGATTCACAGCAGTTGCCTGCTCGTTCATTGCCTTGCTTATACTTTCAATAAGTCTTGCCACCCTTACTGCCTCACGGGATACCTCCTCGCCTGCCGTTGCCTGCTCTGCCATGGCTTTAGCAATTACATTCGTTCCCTTCCTCATATTCTCCATCGCCTGGACAATTTGATTTGCACCGCTGGCCTGTTCCTTTGTGGCTTTACTGACCTGGAAAGCATAAGTACTCGTATTCTGGGCTGCCTTCATGATATCCCTTGATGCCTTTGCCTGTTCAGCCATTGCCTGGGACACCTGCTGGGCAATCCTGCGTATCTGTCCACTGATCTGTACCATACCCTGAACTGTTCTTGTCTGTTCAGATGTGGAAATGGCAATCTGTTTAGCCTGGTTTGACACCACATTTACCTCGTTTACAAGATTCTGACCTGCTGTGAGTTGTTCGTTTGTAGCTGTTGAAATCTGATTCACGAGCTGGGCAGTCTCCTCTATGCCCAACAGTATCTTTTTCAAGCTCTTACCCGCATCCTCTGCAAGAGAACTCCCTTCCTCTGCAATTTTTAAGCCCTCATTCGTAGATATAACAGCTTCCTGGGTTACCTCCTGAAATCCCTTTATGATGTTTGCTATTTCAGATGTGGCCTTTGCTGCACGCTCTGCAAGGTTTCTTATCTCCTCTGCCACAACTGCAAACCCCCTCCCTGCCTCACCGGCCCGCGCTGCCTCGATGGAAGCGTTCAGGGAAAGGAGGTTCGTTCTCTCGGCAATAAGGTTTATGGTATTTATAATACTTCCTATCTCCGAGGAGCGCTTCCCCATATCTCTGATTACATTTGAAGACTGTTTCATTGTTTCCATTATCTTCAAAAGCGCCTGAATAGATTTCTCAATTGTTATACCACCCTCCTGGGCATCCCTTGCCGCACGTCTTGTTATCTCATCTGCGGTCTTTGAAAGATTTGCAACAGAACGGATTGAACGGTCAAGCTGTGCCGAGGCAGAGGCTGAACTCGAAGCAGATTCGCTTATTCTTTCCGCATTCGATGCCACAGATTGTATAGACCGTGCAGTCTGTTCAATAGATGCGGATATCTGCTCTACAAGGGAAGCAAGATTCTCCGTTGTGGCGGATACCTCTTCTATAGAGGCAGCCATCTCGTTTATGGATGATGAGGTCTCATCTGCTGCGGAAGAAAGGTCATCAGCATTGGCTGCCACAGACTGAATGGACCGTGCCATTTCGTCAATAGTGGAGGCTGTTTCGTTAATGGAAGTAACAAAGGAATCGGCCTCTCCACTTACGTGCTTTATGGAGCTTGCTATCTCATTAATAGAAGTTGTCACCTGTGCAGTTGATGTAGCCATCTCCTGGGCATTTTCAGCTACGTTTTTGATGGATGCCGATATTTCTGTCATGGATGCTGCTGTTTCGTTTATGGATGTAGTGAGACTCACCATGCTTGCAGTAACCTGCTCAATGGAAGCGGCCATTTCGTTTATGGATGATGTGTGTTCCTCGGCAGATGCGGCAATGGATTCTAACTGATTTTCCATCTCCTTGACCACGGTGGTGAACTCATTTACACCTTTTATGACATCATCGAGTTTACGGACCTCTAATTCCTTCCCTTCCTTTAATCTTGAATTTATCTTTGAGAGTTCATTACCAGACCTCTCTATCTCCAGTGCGTATTCTTTTATGCGCGACGAACTTACATTACGACTTCTAATCGCATTGTCATCCAGATTCTTTTTCTCCCTTACTTTTTGTTTTTCTTTTTTTACTGCCATGCTATGTACCTCCTTCAATGTTTTCAGGTTTTATCCTGTCCGTGAGGTTTAAAACCTCATCGATCTTTAATATAAGGACAAGCCTGTCCCCTAATGTGGCCACACCTTCGAGATATTGTCCGCTAAGCTCGGAAATTGCCTCAGGCGGTGGGGTAATCACATCATTCGGTATGACAACGAATTCACGGGCATTATCCACAATTAAACCTACCTTCCGATTGCCCCTCTGTACAACAATGATCCTCGTTTTTATATCGTATTCAATCTTCTCAAATCCAAATCTTACCCTCAGGTTAATGGCAGGTATCACTTCGCCCCTTAAAAATACAAGTCCTTCCACAAAGGAAGGGGCATTCGGAACAGGTGTGATATGTTCCACCATCTCCATCTGCTGGACATCATTACTCTTTATTGCATATGAGGTTCCGCCGAGCTTGAAAAGAATGTAGTTTTCTCTATCTTGAGGCATAAAAGTCCACCTCCTTTTATCTATGCCTTTTTATTGCCATGTCCATCAGGTCAGAGGCATTAAGAATGAGGACAGGCCTTCCGTCTCCTAATTCCGTAGCCCCTCCTATGCCCTTTACATTCACAAGGGGGTCTGTTATTGGTCTCACCACAATCTCTCTTTTTGATAACACCTGTTCCACCATAACAGCTAAAAAATTCGTGCCTCCACCTATAACAAGCCCGTATATAATCTGGCCGTAGTTTTCTTTAAGATTAAAAAGTTTACTCAGCCTTATTATGGGTAACGGGACGCCCCTGTATATGATGAGCTCATTGTTTTCCATAACCGTTATTTTTTCCTGTTCTATCTCTATGACCTCTCTCACTGACGGCTGGGGTATGGCAAATAGATGACCACCTGATGATAATATAAAGGCATCAACGATCAAGAGGGTTAGGGGAAGATTTATTATAAAACGTGTTCCTTTTTCAGTTTCTGTCTCAAGGAATAGAGAACCCCCTAAATCTTCAATGGTATTCTTTACAATGGTCATGCCTAGTCCCCTGCCGCTTGCCATATCCGCATGGTCTTTTGTGGAAAATCCTGATTGACAGATTATATTTAGTATTTCCGCCTCCTTTGCTGAATGGGGCACCACAAAGTCTTCCTTTATCAAACCATCTGTTTTTGCCTTTGAAATTATCTTTTCTATATCTATGCCCCTTCCGTCGTCCTGTATCTCAATGATCACCGAATCACCGGATGTGCGTGCCCTTAAACATATTTTCCCTTCTTTTGGTTTGCCTTTTTTTATCCTCTCCTCTTTCGTTTCTATACCGTGGCTCACAGCATTTCTCACAAGGTGAAGCATGGGGTCGATCATCTTTTCCACTACAAGTTTGTCGATCTCTGTATCCTCACCTTCTATCTCGAGTTTTATCCTTTTATTCGTCTCCATTTCAAGGTCTTTAACAACAAATCTCATTCTGTCAAATATTTCGCCTATGGGCACCATCCTAATACGCATAACCCCTTCTCTGAGATTTTTTAATTGCCTTCCCATCTGGATATGGGTCTCTTCGAGAAAGTCTAATTCATCTTCCGGAACATACCTTGAGATTCTCTTTATGGTATCATCTAACCTTGCCTTAGTTATAACAAGCTCTCCAACCATCTGCATGAGTTCATCGAGTTTTGCTAAATCTACCCTCACAATATTTGTTGTGGGTATCCTTGCAAACTTTTCCGGACGGGTTATATCTTTATCTTCTTCATTTTCTTTTATGGCCTGAAAATCCTCATAAATTGTATACCTTCTCCATTTAAGACCATCATCCCTCCAGGCTGAAAATGTTATTTCATCCTTATCTGTTGAAAGAATAAATTCAAATGTGACCCCGCCGTCTTCCAATATCTTCGGTGCTGCGTATACTATTTCACCGATGTCTGTAAGTCTTTTCCTTATTATGCCCACATTGATTCCCCTGTCAGCAAGGCTATTGGAGGGGAAAAAGTTGAACTGCCATATTTTTTTTCCTTTTTTTATCTCATCCTTTATCTTTGATAATACCTCTTCTTCAAGCCCAAGGGTTATTAATACCTCTTTTGTTTTTTCCCCCTGGATTTCTAATTGTTTTCCCTGGTAAAGCCCTTTTAATCTATTATTAAAATCATCCATAGGAGGGGGTACCCTCCCCTCTTTTCTTTCAGAAAGGACAAACTCAAGGGTTTTTATTCCCTGTATAATTGTATCAACAGCATCTTTAGTTAAACTTACCTTTCCGTCCCTAATTGCTTTAAAATAATCCTCCATGGAGTGAGACAGCACCTCTACCTCTTCAATCCCCACCATACCGGATAATCCCTTTATTGTGTGAAAGCTTCGCAAAAGCTCATCCATTATCTTTTTTTCGGGTTTCTTAAAGGGTTCGATACAGAGGACATTTCGTTTTATCGATGTAATATGTTCTTCGCATTCGGAAAAATAGTCATCGAGATATTCAGATATTTTGAAAAAGCCTTTCTCTTCCTTTTTATCTTCCATCTATATTACTCCGGCTATCAATTTTCTTTTTTTTCTTCAATAATTTCAAGGCATTATTCAAAAGTTCCTCGGGCCTAAAAGGTTTTGTCATATAAATGGAGGCACCCGCATTGATTGCAGCCTCTCTTGAGGCCTCGTCTTTTTTTGTTGTAACCACTATAACAGGTATATTCCTGAATCTTTCGTGCTGTTTTAGAAAATTTAAAACCTCCAGACCGTGTACATCCGGCATATTAAGGTCAAGGGTTATAAGGTCGATGTTCCCTATGGCTATCTGTTCTATTGCCTCAAGTCCGTTTGATACCTCAATAAACTTTGCGCCCTCTATGGGATTAAGACACGCCATAATCATTCTCCTCATGGTGGCAGAGTCATCCACTATAAGTATATTGGGCATTTTTATCTGTTCCATTTCTTTGTCTCCGTAATTTTCAAAAAAGAGTTTGTTGATTAAAGGAATCAGTTTTGTGGCAAACTCCGATTTTATGACAAAACCGTCTGCCCCGGACTTTTCGGCAAGATTTTTATATTCAGGATTATCATACAGCGTGAGTATCACAACAAAAGGTGGGTTTTCCATTTCCTTAATCTTTTTTGTTGCATCAACTCCTGTCATATCAGGTAAGACAAAATCCATCAATACAAGGTCTGGTTTTAATTTTGCCGCTAACTCTACTGACTGCTCACCGTTTAATGCCTCACCTATTATCTCAATATGAGACTCCATGGAGAGAAAACCCTTTTCAACCTCGAGAAAATCTAAGCTATCGTCCACAATGAGTGTTCTTATCTTTTTAATTTTTGCATCCTCCATAGCATCCATCCTGCAATAACGTATGTTTCGGATAAATTTTATTTATTGTGTGCATAAAACCAAATAGGGTAAAGACAGGATTTTTTCAAAAAAAATACACTATCTGCCCATGTTAACAACTTTATAAAAAATTAAATTTTTAAAGTTGTAAACATAATTGATATAACCTCCTAAAACTATTTCCATTTTCTATAGGCGCTGAGATTTTTTTAGTCACAAATAAAGGCAGATGCACACAGATAAAAACACATCTGCGGTCTCTGTACTCTCTATGAGAGATATTAATATTTTCTCTCATCCTCTTCGCTCGAGGCCACAGAGTACACAGAAAGTAAATTTCTTTTGCCTTGATTTAAATCATCAATCAAGGCAAATTTCAAGCAGCTTATAGTGCGTGATAAATCATAACTTCTGCCCTGAAAGGCTATAAATTGTGGACAACATTGTAAGATTTATTATATTATATAATGGAGTTCATGAATAATATTACATCTGTAAAATTTGTGTGCATCAGTGGATAAAATTTTTTTATTTATAATCTTCTAATTGGTCGTAAATAAAATCATTCAATCAATTTAGACTTTATTGCATATCTTACAAGGCCTGCTATGTTATGGATGTCGAGGATGTCCATGATCTGGGTTCTATGGGCATCCACTGTGTTCACACTGATATTCAACTTTTTTGCAATCTCTTTTGTTGTATATCCTTCGGCAATGAGCTGAAGTATCTCCCTCTGCCTTGGAGTTAATACCTCAAAGACATTTTTATCTACTTTTTTATCTACTTTATCATCTTTCACCCTGCCTTCTGTTCTTGATATATAATCCGTGACCACCTGTTTAGAAATGGGCGGAGTCAGATATATCTCTCCTTTAATAACAGACTTTATGGCAATCTCAAGCTCATCAACTCCGGAATCCTTAAGCATATAACCGGAGACGCCAGCACGGAGAGACTGAAATACATATTCTTCATTTGCATGCATGGAAAGCATGATGATTTTAATCTGGGGATAGGACTTTTTTATTCTGGTGGCCACCTCGATCCCGTTCAGTCCGGGTATGGCAATGTCAAGGAATACCACATGGGGCCTATATCTTTCAATTATGTCAAGGGCATCTCTTCCATCACCTGTCTCAGCCACAACCTTCATACCGTCAATGGTTTCAATAAGAGCCTTTATACCCTGCCTTACGAGGGTATGGTCTTCTACAATGACAATATCCGTTGAGCCTTCCTTTCTTACCATCTGTTATAATCTGTTTACGGGAAATATTACTTTTATGATAGAACCTTTATTGAATTCAGATGAAATCTCCATGGTACCACCGGAAAGTTCCACCCTCTCCTTCATGGCTATAAGACCGAAACTCTTTCCCTTCTTTGCCTCATCCATTGCCTTTGCCACATCAAAACCACAACCATTGTCCGAAACGGACAGATGAATGAAATCTCTGTTCCTTTCGAGTGTAACATTAATTCTATCTGCCTTTGCATGCCGGATTACATTGTTTATTGCCTCTTGAACCACACGAAAACATACAATCTCTGTCTCAAGCTCAAACCGTGAATCCACCTCGTTTATGTAAAGTTCAATGTCTATTCCTGTGGTTGATGAAACCCTGTCTGCATACCACTTTACTGTGGGCACCAGCCCTAAATCGTCAATCAGAGAGGGCCTTAGATTTAAAGACATGTTTCTTACCTGGTTTAATGCCCTGTCGAGGATTATTATGGCATCGTTTAACCTTTTTGTAAACTGTTCATGGTCTGCAATACGCTGTAATGACTGGAGGTTTATCTTTACCGCAGTTAAGGTTTGACCGATCTCATCGTGGAGTTCCCTTGCGATGTATCTACGCTCTGCCTCAAGTTTATTCAAAAGACCTTTGGAGAGACTCTTCACCTCGTCCCTCATCACCTTCAATTCTTCTTCTGCCTTTTTTTGATTTGTTATATCCCAGTCAATGCCTGCCCATTTTATGGGCCTGCCAGCATCATCCTTTAAAATTTTTCCACGGCTGTGAATCCATATAATGGAGCCGTCTTTATGATATATACGATACTCCACCTTATGGATATCCCTTTTTCCTTCAAAATGTTCCCGAGCACTTTTATCTACAAGTATTAAATCTTCAGGCAGAATCCTTTCTTTCCATGCCTTTACAGAATTAGGGAACTCATGGTCTTCATAACCTATAAAGCCCTTTAACACAGGGGATATATAAATCTCATCGGGGATGATATGGGGTTTTTCAGGGTCAAAGACAAGGTACCATAAACCGCCGTTTGAACCGGAAATGGCCAGTTCAAGGGTCTCTTCACTTTCATGTAGTGATGCAATCACCTTTTTATATTCATCTGTGAGTCTTTCGAGTTCGGTAATTGCCCTTTTTGTCTCCCTTAGCATGAATATGCCCTAACATATTTTCGAATCTTTATTTTCTGATTTTTTTCATTCAAGGGCAAATCCCTTTTCCCTGAAAATTTTAAAACAAGCATTAACAACGGCTTTTTCATATAAAATTCCTGCATTTTTCTCTATTTCCTCAAGGGCCGCATCAATCCCGAGGGCTGGTCTATACGGCCTGTGCGATGCCATGGCTTCCACAACATCGGCAACCCCTATAATTCTTGCTTCAAGTAAAATCTCATCTCCCCTTAAACCATCAGGATAGCCCGAACCATCAAGTCTCTCATGGTGCTCAAGCACTATCTTTGATATGGGGTGTTCGAATTCAATGTCCTTTAATATCTCATATCCTATCCTTGAATGTCCTTTGATGAGTTGCAATTCATAGTCATTTAATTTACCAGGCTTGCTCAATATCTCTGCCGGGATGGCAATTTTGCCGATATCGTGAAGTATACCAGCAATATTTACGGTGTCTTTTACATCTTTGTTTAATCCCATCTCTTCTACAATTAAAAGGGCAATCCTCGTCACCCTTCTCTGATGTCCCGCTGTATAGGGGTCTCTTATCTCAGCAGTATATGAGAGGGTGTTCACAAGGTCAGCCAATACTTTTTTTGTTTTTTTGTATTCTTCTTTCAATCTGTTTTCTATCGCCTTTTTCTCTGATATATCAAGGAATGTGATGATTACAGATTTAATCTTTTCGTTTAAGATGATGGGAGAGGCAACATAAGATACAGGAATGTAACTTCCGTCTTTTCTTTTGAAAAAATCATCGTAACTTTTTATAACCTCTCCATTTTTAAATACATTTAATGCCTTGCTGCTGTCTGACATGATATTCTTTATATGGATGCCGAAAAGCTCCGTATTTCTCCAGCCGAGGACCTTCTCTGTGGCAGGGTTTGTAGACGTGATGATACCAGCTCTGTTAAAGACAATAATGCCCTCACCGAGATTGTTCGATAAGGCATTATTAAAATCAAGCTGTTCCTTTAACCAGTTCAGGGCATCTTTTTCATCCTGTCTTGCCTTTTCTTCAAGGATGCGTAAATGTCTGCTCCTCTTTTCTATTTCTTCCTCATAATCTATATTTGAGGTAATGTCTTCTATAATTATGAGCATACCCTGTATATCACCAGTAGCGTTCAGTACAGGCAGTATCTTTATAAACTGTTTTGCCGGCACATCATTGGATAAATTAGACATATGGAATACAGGGGATAAAACCCTAGGCATACAGTTCTTGTATGCATAATCCAGTGCATCGAAAAAGGCTTTCGGTATGTTGACAAGGACATCTTTTATATGGATTCCCTTTACGGCATCAGAGGAAAGGCCTGTCCTGTGGGACATCCAGGTATTCCAGAGAAGAATCTTGCCGGATATATCTGCATATATGATCCCCAAATCTGAATTATCAAATATTAATCTTGCTATCTCGTTGTCGATATCAAACATTCAGAGACTCCAGGAGTTTTAATATGCCTACCCTCGGTATCAATAATATAAGATAAGAGATAATCTCTATATCACTTATGGTTAGATGACTTAAAAGTACAATTGCATGCTCAGTATCTTGTGTATAAAACAGTATGTAATTCAGTACTTCAGTGCCTGATTTTTTCAGATAAACATCGGGTACGCTTATGGAAAACCTTGTATTCAACTGATTGCTCAATATGGAAATGGCTGCATTGAGTACAATGTTTCCCACCTCGGCAAGGACAGTCTGCTCTGACGGGGTGAGTCTGTCTATCTCTTTGTCTTTTGAAAGGAGTGCCCTTACAAGGGACACGGCATCCTTATGGGGGAATGCAAGGGTCGCTATACCGTTTATAACACCGGAAAATCTCTGCTGCACCGCAACACCTATACTTTTTAAATTATTCTCAAAATAATCATGGAGCTTCGAGGCCTTAATCATTTCGAAATGAGGTACCCTGAGGATGATCTTTCTTTCTATGAGTGAACTTAAGGCACTGGCTGCCCTCCCCATGGCAATATTTATAAGTTCTGTAAAGTCATCCTTATTTTTCATGGAGAAGAACATGAATTCAGGTTCTTCTTCAATTTTTGAAAAAACAGACCTTATCTCTTCAGGTGGAGCGGTCTTTGAGATAAAGGCGAATGCCCCTGCTTCAAATGCGTCCTTCTTTGTCTCCTCCTGAATATCAGCGGTTACTGCGATAAGAGGTATATCTCTATCAATTTCTCTGATTTTTTTCATAAGGGTGATCCCATCCATTTCCGGCATGAGCATATCCACAGTCACTGCATTAAATCTACTTTTCTGAAAAAGCTCAATTGCCTCAGGTCCACTTACTGCCTCAATAACCTCATAACCAGCATCTCTTAATACCTTTGACAGGCGTTGCCTTGCATAAGCCGAATCATCAACTATAAGTATCCTCATAATTATCTCCCCCTTATGAATCATAGCATACTAAAAAAAATATCAGTGATTTCTATTTTTGTCAATCAACATGTTCTTTGGTTTTTTTTATATTATCCTGTTACCGCAACATAAAAACATCACCCTTTTTGCAAATTGAATATGTCACCATGTAGTTATGCTCTTCCCTCCCATAAGACACAGGGTATCTCTCCATAATCATGATGGAATACATGCCATGAACCATGAAGCTAGCGGTTAATAATAACAGATGCCCTTACAAAATGTCTTCTTGTCTTAGTAGGTAGAAGCTACCTGATCTGCCCATTAACAGAAACA
>JAOAFK010000004.1 GCA_026416315.1 Syntrophorhabdaceae bacterium
TTTGAGATAGACTGAATGTTTATCAGCAGTTGGCTTTTCAAGGGGTGGACTTGGCGGAGGTGGAATAAGGCGGAATTTAATTATATTTGACCAGCCGCCCTCATAGCCATCCCTTGCAACAGAACATACCCTGAAATAATAGTCACCGTAGTCTAAATTTCCTGTGTTAAATGAGGTACTAATGTGTTCCTTAACCTCTACAACGATATTTCTAAATTCCACATCTTTTGCAATCTGAATATGGTATTTCACTGCATCCTTTACAGAAAGCCATTTAAAATCAGTAGATTTTCCTATAATTTCTATATCCTCATCCTTAATCTGAATGAAAGGCGGAAGGGGATTGGCCCTGTATTTTATAGAAACTGGGCTCGATTTATGACCTTCAAGGCCAAGGGCATCTATAGCATATGAGATAAGGTAATATGAACCGTCTTCAAGGCCTATTATTGAAAAAGGCTCTTCTGGTTTTATGATGGCTTCCTGAATGATATCCTTTCCTTCTTCATCTCTTGTCAGTGTCGCCCTTATAGATTTCGTCCCTTCTGGAGATTTAAATTTAAAAACAAGAGGGATATCTTTATATATGGATTTTATGTCTAAAAGAACAGGTGGCTCAAGAAGTCTCACGGGACTTATAGGGGGGGTATCCTTTTTTATGACCGTTCCTTCACCGCCCTTAACCTCTACACCTTTGCCTAATGCAATTACCATAATTTTTCCATCAAGAACCTCTGCACGGGTGCTCAAAAATTCATCAACGGATATCCTGAAATCTGTACCTCTTACTGATGCTGTGGCCGAAGGAGTTGTGATTTCATATCTTGATTCAGTGCCTGTTGCCTTTTTTATATTGCTTATGGCCTTACCAGATTTTAGATTGACCCTGTTAATTATGGCAAAAATACCTTTTTTCTCAGAGGTATTTACAGTAAGAAGGGTATCCGGTCTCATAAAAAGTACACTTTTATCTTCAAAGGTGATCTCAAGGGTACTATGGGCTTCTGTTTTTATTGTATCGCCTTGTTTTATTGAATCCCCGTGTTTTAACTTAATCCATTCACCGGCAGTTGCTCTCTGGAGTATTACCTCACCTTTTATGAATGTGACCGTGCCGTCCATAGGAGAGCCCTTAAGGAGCCTGACGGGAATTAGAAGTCTCTGGTCAGGCTGAATAATATATGGGTCTTTAAGCCTGTTTATCTTTGCCACCTCACGCCAGCTTTTAGGGTTTTCCAGAATCCTCTCGCCTATCTTTATAAGACAATCCTTCTTCACCACTGTATATTCAATTGTAGGGTCTTCTGAAGCAAATATTACAGGCGAACTTATAAATAAAATGATAAAGAATAATATAGATATATTGAAGGCTATCTTAAATACAAAACTGAGAAGGCTTTTTTTTATCTGAAACATGTTTTACCTCTCTTTCATTTCATAAGGCATACGCCCTTAAAAGAATCTTAAATTTATGCGATTTTTTAAGCCCACAATAACTTTTATCATAATAAATAAAAATATCAAAGGATATTTTCTTTCTTTTATTTTGTCCTTTTCTTTGATTTTGTTTTTCTATAAAATTAAATCTTAATGGATAAAAAAGAAAAAAATAGAGGGCTGTTTTCTCTTTTAATTATACTTCAAGTGTTTTTTTTAATTTTACAGAACAATCCATCTAATGCTGATGAGCCCTGGGGTATACAGATAGAAAGAGAAGATGGCACAGATGGATTGAGACGATGTAAAATCTGCGGTAGAATTTTGAATATAGGGCACATTCATATGGATGCTGAAGGTATAGTAAAAAATCATCTAAAAAACAATCTTACGGATATGAATATACCCTTTATAGAAAATAAAGGCACAGGAAGATATATTCACATCCTCTTATATAGATTCATAGAGAGAAAGGGTGGAAATCTTGCTGTGGATAGACCTGCAAGTGTGGGTTTTCATATCCACCTTTTTGATAAGGATAACATACTCAAAAGGGTTTATGTATTTGAAGAAACCCAACAGGCATTGAGCGAAAATGTATTAAGCATAGGTAAATTTTTAAGGAGAAGGGCAAGATGGATAACAGCATCTGAACTCGCAGAAGAGGGTATTTACAATGGCCTATTGATACTCCAGGAGGAATTAAAGTGAAGGCTCTGTTTGCCATGGATCTCATGGGTGGAAAAACAGTCAGGTTAAAAAAGGGCAATTTTTCTGAGGTTACTATCTATAGTGACAATCCTGTGGAAAAAATAAGGGAGATGGTCGAAAGAGGCGCGAAAGATTTCCACATAATAGACCTTGATGGTGCAAGAGAGGGTATCCCTATTCATCTTGAGCTTATAAAAAAAATTAGGGGTGAGATTCATGGTTATATGGAGGTAGGTGGAGGCATAAGGACAGAGGATACTATAAAATTATACGAAGAGGTCAATATTGATGGGATTATTGTGGGTACAAGGCCTCTGCAGGATAGAGAATTTTTAAAAAGCCTTTCCTCATATAAAAATATCATTTTAGGGCTTGATATGTATGATGGAAAACCCATGATAAAGGGTTGGAAGGAAGCTGTGGATATAGATCTAAAAGAGATTATTGATGAATCAGAAAAAGTGGGTATAAAGGCCCTTCTCTGCACAGCCATTGCAAAAGACGGCATGCTGACAGGCCCTGATTTTGAAGGCCTGGAAAGGATTCTAAAAATAACAAGAATACCAGTGATTGCAAGTGGCGGTGTAACAACCATAGATGATATAAAGATATTAAAATCAATGGGTGTGTGGGCAACAATCATTGGCAAAGCATTCTACGAAGGACTTATAAAAATAGAAGATGTTATGGCGCTGATTGAATAGATGTGTGAAAACATTAAACAGCATCTTTAAAAAATATGACATTTTTACCGGGGTGTAAATTATGGAGATAACGGATGGCATCAAATGGAATGAAAAAGGGCTTATCCCTGTTATTGTTCAGGATTTTGATTCTAAAGACATACTGATGCTTGCATATATGAATAAAGAGGCTTTAGACCTATCTTTAAAGACCGGGGTGGCACACTATTTTTCCCGATCAAGGAATAAATTATGGATTAAAGGCGAAACATCAGGTCATACACAGAGAATAAAATCCATATCCATTGACTGCGATAATGATGCTGTTCTCATTCAGGTGGAACAAAAGGTTGCTGCCTGTCATACAGGGTACTGGAGTTGTTTCTATAGAACATGGGATAATGGCTGGCAGGTAACGGGCAAAAAAATATTTGAAAGTGAAGATGTCTATAAAAAACAGCATAACGAATAGATTCCTTCTATTTCTCGTAACATGTGGATTTATTGGTTATCTACCCTATATCCCCGGAACCTTCACATCGATCCTTGCCTGTTTGATACTCTATTTCTTTTCTTTTAGAACCCTTTTTGCATGGTTCATCTTTTTAATTTTTTTTGTGCCATTTTCTGTCATGTGTATAAATAAATTGAACTTTGAGGGCAAAGACCCACGCTATATTGTCATTGATGAATTTGCCGGCATGTTTATCACCATGGCGGGACACAAAACAGAAATAATAAATCTTTTAACAGGCTTTATACTTTTCAGATTTTTTGATATAGTAAAGCCGTATCCAGTAAAATATGTGGAAAAGTATAAAAAAGGATATGGCATTATGGCAGATGATGTGGTTGCAGGTATCCTTGCCAATATATGTCTCTGTCTGTTTATCTACATCTGGGATGCATTTAAATGAAACTTGAAAGAAAAGTCGGGATTCTCCTGAAGGAAAGGTCATTAACAATAGCTGTAGCAGAATCATGCACGGGCGGGCTCATTGCAAATAGACTCACAAACATAGCAGGGGCGTCAATTTATTTTATGGCAGGTTTTGTAACATACAGTAATGAATCGAAATCCAAATTTTTACAAGTTCCCCATGAATTGATTATTGAAAAGGGTGCGGTGAGTTTTGAAGTGGCAAAAATGATGGCAGAAGGTGTCCGCAGTGTCACAGGGGTTGACATAGGGATATCTTCCACAGGGATAGCAGGCCCATCAGGAGGAACAAAAGAAAAACCCGTTGGAACTGTGTACATTGGTATTTCTGGAAAAAATGGGACATTTGTAAGAAAGCTCTCTTTAAACGGCACAAGGATAATGATAAAAAAACAGACATCTGATGAGGTACTCAAATTTATAATAGAATACCTTGAGGGGAGAATACTATGAGGGCATTTATTGCCTTTGAGCTTCCTTCAGATATCAAATCATATCTTTCCACAATTATTAATACCATGTCATCAAAAATAAGAGATGTAAAATGGGTAAGCACAGATGGACTCCACATAACCATGAAATTTTTAGGAGAGATTGAGGAGGCTAAAATTGATATTATAAAAAATAGCCTGACGCACTTAGAAAATAGATATGCCCCTTTTAAGCTTATCCTATCTGAAATTGATGCCTTCCCGAATAAAAAAAGGCCGCGGGTGATTGTGGTGAATTTGAAAAATGGGGTTGACATTGTAAGAAACATATTTCAAGATATAGAAAATAATTTGGAAAACATTGGTTTTGAGAAAGAGACAAGGTCGTTCAAACCCCATATAACACTCGGAAGAATGAGGACATCTATGCCGATACTTGAAAAGATGATACCCATTCTTGAAGAAAAAACCTTTATAGTAGAAGGGTTGACACTATTTAAAAGCACCCTCACAAATAAGGGTGCAATTTATGACCCTCTGTGGAAAATAAAACTTGGAGGCATAAAAAATGAAGGATGAAGTAAACAAAACAAAGGCAATAGATATGGCTGTTACCCAGATAGAGAGGTTATTCGGTAAGGGCTCAATCATGAAACTCGGAGAAAAACCAATTGAAGAGGTTCCTGTGATCTCAACAGGCTCTCTTTCCCTTGATATAGCCTTAGGAATTGGAGGTCTCCCAAAGGGAAGGGTCATAGAAATATATGGGCCTGAGGCATCGGGTAAAACAACCCTTGCCCTTCATGCTGTATGTGAGACCCAGAAAAAAGGTGGGGTGGCTGCCTTCATCGATGCAGAACATGCCCTTGATGTGAATTATGCAAGAAATATAGGTGTGAAAACAGATGAACTTTTAATATCACAGCCGGACACAGGGGAACAGGCCCTTGAAATTGCAGAGATCCTTGTAAGAAGTGGAGCAGTCGATATAATTGTCATCGATTCTGTGGCTGCCCTTGTACCAAAGGCAGAAATCGAAGGTGACATGGGAGATGCCCACATGGGACTCCAGGCAAGGCTTATGTCTCAGGCATTGAGAAAACTCACGGCAACCATAAGTAAATCTATGACAACAGTTATATTCATCAACCAGATAAGACAGAAGATAGGCATTCAATTTGGAAATCCAGAAACCACAACAGGCGGTAATGCCCTGAAATTCTATGCATCTGTTAGGCTTGATATAAGAAGGGTATCATCTATAAAAGATGGCCAGGATGTAATAGGAAGCAGGACAAGGGTTAAGGTTGTCAAAAATAAACTTGCACCACCTTTCAAAGAGGTAGAATTTGACATAATATTTGGCGAAGGTATCTCAAAGGCAGGGGATGTCCTTGATTTAGGAGTGGATGCAGGCATTATTGAAAAGACAGGAACATGGTTCTCATATGGGGATGTGCGTCTTGGTCAGGGCAGGGAAAATGCAAAGGATTATCTGAAAAAAAGAGAAGACCTATTAAAAGAGATCGAGCAGAAGATTATGGATAAATATCTATCAAAGAAAGGTGAAGCGTGACGTCAAATGAGATAAGAAGACTTTTTTTAAATTATTTTGAAGAAAACGGGCATACAATAGTTGCGAGTTCTTCCCTTGTGCCTGAAAAAGACCCTACATTGCTCTTTGTAAATGCAGGGATGGTACAGTTTAAAAATGTTTTTCTCGGTATTGAAAAAAGAGAATACAGGCGGGCTACCTCCTGCCAGAAATGTGTGAGGGCTGGTGGAAAACATAATGACCTTGATAATGTAGGAAAAACATTGAGGCACCACACGTTTTTTGAGATGCTCGGTAATTTCTCTTTTGGAGATTACTTTAAAAAAGAGGCAATTGCCTTTGCATGGCAGTTTTTAAGGGATGTTTTAAATCTTGATGAAAAAAGACTCTGGATAACCATTTATAAGGACGACGAGGATGCGGCGTCCATATGGAAGCAAATAGGTGTAAAAGTAGAACGCATTGTAAGGCTCGGAGAGAAAGATAACTTCTGGTCCATGGGGGATGAAGGCCCATGCGGACCCTGTTCAGAAATAGTCTATGACTTAGGTGAAGGTGTTGGATGCAGAAGACCTAACTGTACAGTGGGATGCGACTGTGACAGGTATCTTGAGATATGGAATCTCGTTTTTATGGAATTCGATAGGCAAAAAAACGGGGAGCTGAAAAAATTGCCTAAACCTTCCATTGATACAGGAATGGGACTCGAAAGAATAGCATCAATACTGCAGGGAAAGATAGGCAACTATGAAACGGATCTTTTTTTGCCCATATTAAGAAGGATTGAAGATATTTCAGGTTGTGCCTATGGAGACACAGAGAAGTCAGATATTGCCATGAGGGTCATTGCAGACCATATAAGGGGTGCCACATTTATAATAAACGATGGGGTGCTTCCTTCAAAAGAAGGAAGGGGATATGTGCTCAGAAGAATTATAAGAAGGGCATTGAGATACGGTAAAAAGATAGGCATTGAAAAGGAGTTTTTGCACAGTTTATCTGGTGTTGTAGTGGATATAATGGAAGGGGCATATCCTGAAATCAAACAGAACCATGCTTTTATAGTGAGGGTTTTAAAAGGTGAGGAAGAGAGATTCCTCGAAACTTTACATGTAGGTATGAGATTGTATGAAGAGATAGCCGATGAAATGAAATCAAAGGGTATAAACACCATACCTGGTCATCTGATTTATAAACTCTATGATACATACGGATTCCCTTTGGATTTAACAAGGGAAATGGCAGAAGATGACGGCTTATCCCTTGATATAGAAGGTTTTGAAGAAGAATTGATGATACAAAAGGAAAGGTCGAGAAAGGCTTCAAAGATTAAAGGTGAGGAATTAGAAACAGGGTATATAGAGGCTTTAAAGGCTGATGTGAGAAGCAAATTTGTGGGTTATAATAACTTTATTTCAGAAGGGTTGGTTCTTGGTATTATAAATAAAGATGCATATACAGATGCGTTGAATGAAAATGAGGAAGGAGAAATATTTTTCGATATCACACCTTTTTATGCAGAAAGTGGCGGTCAAGTCGAGGATACAGGCTTTATAAAAACAGAGTCTGGTGAGGCGCGAGTCATTGCCGTAAAAAAGATAAGACAGGATCTTTTTGCCCACAGGGTACAGGTAACAAGAGGTCAGATTAAAGTGGGTGATAAGGCAGAACTATCTGTTGATGTAGAAAAGAGAAAGGGTGTATCGAGAAATCACACAGCAACCCATCTTCTACATTATGCATTAAGAAAAATTATAGGAGAGCATGTAAAACAGGCAGGCTCCCTTGTTGAAAAAGACAGATTCAGATTCGATTTTACCCATTTCCAAGCATTAACTGAAATAGAGCTCGCAAAAATAGAAGATATAGTAAATGAAAAGATAATGGAATGTATAGATGTAAAAATAGAAGAAAAATCAAGAGAAGATGCGATTAAAGAAGGTGCCATAGCCCTCTTTGAAGAAAAATACGGTGAAACAGTGAGGGTTGTGAAGATAGGTGATTTCAGCGCTGAACTCTGCGGTGGCACCCATGTGAAAAACACCGGAGAAATAGGCAGTTTCTATATTATAAGTGAAGCATCCCTTGCAGCGGGCATAAGAAGGATAGAGGCAGTAACAGGCAAGGGCTCCATACAGTTTAAAAGAAAAATAGAAGGCATTTTGAAAGGCATATCGA